>NZ_MVPX01000548.1:0-8473 GCF_002043085.1 Gordonia sp. i37
CGCCGATGAGATGCGCAATCTGTTGGGCTAGTGTGGTTTTCCCGGACCCTGACACCCCTGCAACTGCCCCCCTCCGCGGATCAACCGGTAGCCGATCGTCAGCACACAGCACGGTGAACAAGATTACCCGCCCCAACACCCCGGTTCGACCGTTGTCGCGCGGATCGTCTCTCAGGTCGCTTTAATCGTTTTCATGCCTTCTGTACATGTTCGTACCCGTCGGTCACGCGCCGGCCGGGTCGCGATCGCCGTCCTGACCGTCATCATCGGCCTCACGACCGCCTGTTCGGTCAGCGGCACACCCGTCGCGGCAGGCCCCGCGATCGACGGCTTCGTCACCGGCGTGACCGCGATCAACGACTCGGGCGGGTCGTCGTCGACGGTGTCGGGGACGCTCGGCGCAGGACAGTCGGCAGGACCGACGCTGCGGTTGCCCGACAACGTCACAGCGATCAACGGCGGTAGCGTCCTCCAGAACACCACTTCGTCGACGCCCATTACCTCCATGCGAATAGCGTTGGAGGCCAAGCACAATGGCAAGGCGACCGGCAAACCCGCGCCCGGATACACCGAACTGAAGCTGGGATCGGCGACGGCAACCGCCTCGGTGGTGATGACGTTGGCGCAACAACTTCCGTCGGAGGATTTCGCCTTCTACTTCGCAGGTGTCGACGCATCGGGCGTGCAGGGTCCGATGGTGCGTCAGGAGGTCAAGGCGCTCAAGGTCGGAACCGGCGCGGTACAGGTCAGTACGTCGTGGACCGTCGACAGCGACCTCGATCTGATCCTGGTCGAGCCGTCGGGCGACAAGATCTATTTCAACAACAAGACGTCCTCGTCGGGCGGCACGCTGGATCTCGACTCCAACGCCGACTGCGACATCGACGGCAAAAACAACGAGAACATCACCTACCCGCAGGCACCCTCCGGCACCTACACCGTGTACGTGAATCTGTATTCGTCGTGTGGAACGCCGGCAACCGATTACGTCGTGACGGTGAGTGTGGGCGGTCAACAACCACGCACCTTCACCGGGACTTTCACCGGTCCCGGGTTGCGTACCGCCGACACCTCCGAGATCCGTGAGGTGACCACCTTCCAGGTGGGCTGAAGTTCACGCGGGACCACCTGCCCGAGATCAGCAAACCGTCCGCTGAGATGGGCCGTCGGCCGCCCGTCATCGACAATCATCGACGCCGTTCCTCTCCCGCCTGAACGACTACGGCACCGGTCGCGACGAGGTGTTGGGTATCGTCATCCCGGAATCGCTGGTGGCGTATCAGTGGCTGGCCGAGGGGGAAGTGTGTGAACGCGGGCAATTCGGGGATGGTCGCCGGGTATCACCTGATCGGTCCCATCCGCACCGATGCACTCGGGCAGGTCTTCATCGCAGACCGTCCCGGCCCCACCGGACGCGTGTTGATGCGGCTGTTGGCCGTCGACCCTAATGCCCCCGGCTTCCGGCCCCGCTTCGCCGCGCAGGCGCATGTGGTGCAAGGACTGGTCCATCCCGGCCTCGGCGGACTCCTGCAGTACGGCGAGGAGTCCGGCCGGACCTGGTTCACCAGCCGCTTCGTCGACGGCCACGTGCTGACCACGGACCGGCGCGCCGACTCCGAGGCCCTTGGCATCGCCGGGCAGGTCGCCGATGTCCTCGACCACGCGCATCGCCGCGGGATCGTCCACGGCGACCTCGGGCCGGGCGAGATCCTGCTCCCCACAGCCGCCGGGCCGGGTACGGCAGGTGGATCGGTGGCCGTCCTCGACGTCGGCACGCTGGCGCTTTCGGGCCGCCCGATCCTGAATCCCCTGTCGGGGTCACCGGAGTACACCGCGCCCGAGGTCATCGCGGGTCAGCCGGCCGGTCCCCCGTCCGACCAATACTCGCTGGCCTGCCTGCTGTACCAGATGCTCACCGGCACAACCCCTTTCGCCGCTTCGTCGCCAACCGAGGTCGTGAGCGGCCAGCTGCACCGCCAAGCACCGCCGATCAGCGCGACGCGTCCCGATCTCGCCGCACTCGACGTGGCGTTCGGCCACGCGCTCGACAAGGACCCCGCCCGGCGCTACCCGGACTGCCGGGCCTTCGTCGGAACGGTCGCCACCCTCGCGTCGCGGGCCGCCGCGCAGCACCAGCCCTCCGCACCCGAAACACCGCCGACGTCGTTCCGCGAGCGCGCCCACTCCCCTGCACCGGGACCGTCTGCACCGGTGGTCACAGCGGCACCGGCCGCACCCCCCGTGTCCGTGCCGGAGCAGCCGACACAAGCGCCCGTCCAACAACTCCCCGTCCCCGAACGTGCTGCACGCCACGCAAGCGTTCAACCCCCGTCCGTTCCGCCCGCACCCGACGTCACTGCGGCCGACGTCGCTGCGGCCGACACCCCTGCGGCCGACACCCCTGCGGCCGACGTCGACCCCACCTCCGGCCCGGTGACCCCGGCGCCCGCACCGCCGACGGTGGTGCCCCTCGATACCGGTTCGATCCCCGACGACTCGTCGCCGCCGTCGGCGTCACCCGCCAGCGGGCCATCCCAAGGCGTCCCCTCCCAGAGCACTCCGATGCCGAATCCATTTGCCGGCCAAACCATTCCACCCGGAATGGGAGGCGCAACAGACCCACTGCCACCGCATTCCCCCGACGACCGGCTCACACCGCCGCCGACCGGATCGGCGAATCCCGGTTCGCCGGACACGCTGCCACCGATGGACCTTCCGGTGGACCCGTCGGCTTCGGGTCGCGGCACGCGCGTCCGTCGCCGCGTGCTCGCCTCCGCGCTGGCGCTCGCCGCCGCAGCCGTGATCGCGGTCGTCGCCGTGGCGGCCACGTGGTTCGTCGTCGGCCGCGGACCGACCCTGGCCCAGGTCACCGCCACGCCACTGTCCAACGCCCACAACACGTCGTGCGCAATCCGCAACGGCCAAGCCTTCTGTTGGGGCTCCAACTCCGACGGCGCTCTCGGCAACGGCACCACGGTCGATTCCACCACTCCGGTACAGGTCGGCACCTTGTCCAAGGTGACGAGCATCTCGGTCGGCTGGACCTCGGCGTGCGCGATCGCCGACGGAACCCTGTACTGCTGGGGGAACAATGCCGCCGGTCAACTCGGTGACGGCACCACCGACAATCGTCTGACCCCCACCAAGGTGGCCGCACTCCATCACGTGACGTCGGTGTCGGTCGGGTCGGACGTGACGCTGTCGGGCGACAACGTCGCCTCGGACTCCACCACCTGCGCGGTCGCCGATGGCGGTGCGTACTGCTGGGGCGCCAACACCTACGGCCAGATCGGCGACGGCACCACCGATAACCGCACCACCCCGACCCGGGTCAAGGGTGTCGACGGGGCCGTTTCGCTCACCACGGACTCCGGCCAGACGTGTGCACTCACCGACGGCGGGGCCGTGTACTGCTGGGGATCGAACAGTCGTGGCCAACTCGGCGACGGCACCACCAGTGATCGCCACACCCCGACCCGGATTGGCGGACTGTCCGACATCACCGACGTCGCGACCTCGGTCGGTACGACCTGCGCCGTCGGCGACGGAAACCTGTACTGCTGGGGTAACGACACATTCGGCCAGACCGGCGGTGGCGACCGACTGACGTCGCGGACCCCGACACAGGTCCCGGGCCTCAACGACGTCACGTCCGTGTCGCTGGGGACCCAGACGACGTGTGCGGTCGCCGGCGGGGCCGCCTATTGCTGGGGAAACAACAGCTCGAACGGGGCCGGATACGATCCCCGCGGCTACTTCAGCACGCCGATGAAGATCTCCGGACTGAACGGCACGGTCACCGCCGTTACCACCAACTCCGTCGCGTCCTGTGCTCAGGTGAGCGACAAGTTCTACTGCTGGGGCGACAACAATCAGGGCGGCCTGGGAATCGGCTCCACCGATCCGGTCAACGCGCCCGTGCAGGTCGCATTTTGATCGCGCACCGCAGTCACGCAGAGAGGGGCACCCAGTAGTGGCACATCTCGAAGAAGGCAGCATCTTCGCCGGCTATCAGGTCCTCGCCAAGCTCGGTGCCGGCGGAATGGGCCAGGTCTACCTGGTCGAGCACCCACACCTGTTGCGTCGGGAGGCCCTCAAGGTCATCTCGGTCAACTCCGCCGACAACGCAGAGTTCCAACAACGATTCACCAATGAGGCGCGAACCGTCGCCTCGTTGAATCATCCGGGAATCGTCGCGATCCATCACTACGGCGTCGAGGACGATTCGCCGTGGTTCACCATGACCTATCTCGACGGCAAGGACCTCACCGCCGGAGGGCTCTCGGACGCGGAGATCGGATACGTCGTCGTGCGTGCCGCCGAGGCACTCGACTACGCCCACCGTCATCAGGTGATCCACCGCGACATCAAGCCGGCCAACATCATCGTCACCCGTGAGGCCGACGGGTCGATCGATCAGGTGGTCCTCCTCGACTTCGGCATCGCCAAGCTCGCCGATTCGACGTCGATGACTGCCACCCACGCGTTCATCGGGACGCTGGCCTACGCCGCACCAGAAGTCATCGACGGAGTACCCGCCGGACCGTCCAGTGACCAGTACGCGCTCGCGTGCAGCACCTACGAACTACTCAGCGGCGCTGCACCTTTCGAGGCCCCGACGCCCTCAGCGATGATGGCGGCACTGTTGTCCAAACCAGCACCGCCTCTGAGTGCACGCCGACCCGACCTGGCGGCGCTGGATCCGGTGTTCGCCCGTGCGCTCGCCAAGGACCCCGCGCAGCGCTACCCCGACTGCCAGTCGTTCGCACGCGACCTGGCTGCGGTGCTGATGACCTCCACGGGCGGCCCGGCATCGGCGATCAGTCCTTTGGCGACGACGGACCCCCGCGGCGGGGGCCACCTGCCGCCCGACGCCGATGCACCGACCGTCGAATCGCGTCAACGCACCACCCGCCGTCGTCGCAACCTGCTGCTGGCCCTCGCAGCGGCGTTCGCCGTCGCGGTGATCGCGGTGGCGAGCACCGCATGGGCGGTCGGACGTTCCGACCCGGTACCGCCGGCCGCCGCGCCACTCGCCTTGCGCGAGGTGAGCATGAACTCGTCGAACACCTGCGCCGTCTACAACAGGCTGGCCTATTGCTGGGGCGAGAACGACAACGGTCAGATCGGCGACGGCACCACCACCGACCGCAGCACTCCGACCAGGGTCAGCGGTCTGACCGATGTCTCGGCCATCACGGTCGGCGGCGCCGCCACCTGCGCGGTGGCCTCGGGTAAGGCCTACTGCTGGGGCTCGATCAGCAAGGTTCTCCTGCCCAAGGAGGTTCCGGGGCTGACCAATGTCACCGACATCGTCAGCAGCGCATTCACCACCTGCGCCATCGCCGACAGCTTCTTGTATTGCTGGGGTCTCAACGACAAAGGGCAGGTCGGGGACGGTACGACGACCACGCGTACCGCACCGACCAAAGTGGAATCGCTGTCCTCGGTCACATCGGTGTCGGTGGCGGCGGGCTCCACGTGCGCCATCGCCGACTCCGTCGGCTACTGCTGGGGCCACAACGCCAGTGGTGAACTCGGCGACGGGACCACCCAGGACCGATTGACCCCGACCCAGATCAAGAATTTCCGCTTCGCCTCCACGCTGACCGTCGGCGACAACTGGGACGACGGCACCACCTGCGCGCGCCGGGCCGACAAGGTCGGGTACTGCTGGGGCAACAACAGCTCCGGCCAGATCGGTGACGGCACCACGGCGAATCGCCCGCTGCCGACGAAGGTGCTCTCCGACGTCGACTCGATCACCTCCAACGGGGGCGCCACCTGCGCGGTCACCAGCTCGCGCACCCTCATGTGTTGGGGGGATCAACGCAACAACTACTCCAATCAGCTGACACCGGCGCTCGTTCACGGGATCGCCGATGTGACCTCGGTGGCCGTGTGGGACAACAACACGTGCGCGATCTCCGATGACCAGCTGTTTTGTTGGGGACTCAACAGTGAGGGACAACTCGGTGACGGCACCACCCAGTCTCGACCGACACCGACCTTGGTGAAGTTCCCCACCTGACCGGTCGCCGGCGTTGCCCGGCCGTGATCGAATTGTGCCACGACTCGAATTGCTACAGAAGTGGCTGATGTAGTTCAGTGTGACTATTGTGATTCGACTTTCTCGTGGTACTCGGACCCGCCGCACCGCCTTCCGCCGCACCGCCACCGCCGTCCTGGGTGCGACGGCTGCACTCACACTGATCGGTGCCGCGGCGGGCACCGCCGCGGCCGATCCCCTCGACGACGTCGTCGGCGCACTGAGTCAGCAAATGGCGACCGGCTCCGCAGAGCTCGGCCTGCCACAGCTGCTGCCGATGATCCCCGGACTGGGCGATCTGCTGCGCTCGGGCGGCGCACCGGGCACCACACGCTGCGCTTCGGTCGTCCAGATCGGTGATTCGACATCGGTCGGCGTGGACTCCCCGACCAAGGTTCCCAGCCCAGCCGAGACCCTGTCCGCGCAGTACAAGCGGGTCGGTGTCGGCACCGTCGACCTCGACGCCGACCGCGGCCGATCGATCGTCGGTGCGGTCGACGGGCGGACGAATGCGGCCGAGGCTGTCGCCACACATCTGGCCAGGGGCGAGAGGGGCTGCTGGGTGATCGCGATGGGCCTCGAGGACGCAGCCGACATCGCCAAGGGCTCGACCGTGGCCGCCGACGAGCGCATCGATCGGATCATGAACCAGTTGCGGGGCCAGCCGGTGCTGTGGCCGACGGTCACCGCCGACGCCGCCGCGCGGGGATACACGACCACGGCAACGGCCTCATTCAACAACGCACTGCGACGCGCCGTGGTGCGCTACCCGAATCTCGCGGTCTACGACTGGGCCGCGGCGGCCGCCGGGCAACCCGAATGGTTCGACGATGGCATCCACTACACCGCCGCCGGAATCGCGGCTCGCAACATGCGTTTCGCCGACGCACTGGCCACGGCCTTCCCTCCCGGCACCGGTGTCACACCGGCAACGAAGTGGGTGTCGAACTGACCTGGAAGTAGTTGCAATCGCAACGAATTCTTTTGGGCCACAATCCATATTCGCGAATCGGTCATCGTTCCCCCAACCGGAGGACACTGCGGTCGGTCGTGCGCAGAAACGTCTCGCCACCCCGCTACACTGAGCGGCTGATGCTCCCCTGCGAGCACCTCGACATCGCTGTCATGTCACCACCGCACCCGAACGAAACGCTTACCTGCCTGTATGCCACGCCCCATCCACACAGGGTCAGCCCACCTGCCCGCCCTCGACGACGTGCGCGCGCATGCCGTCGGGTTTGTCGTCACCGATTCCTGGTCTCGTAGCCATGTCGACCGAGCCACGACGAGGGTGATATCGATCGTCACGGAGGTAGACACGACACCGACGACAGCATCGAGAGAAGGGAGGGCGAACGCATGAAGGCACGTCTGCGCACATGGCGCGCGCGTCGGCACATCCCATCGATGACCCATCACCACGGCTCGGGGCACACGACGTCGACCCTGCTCGGTGCGCCGCCCCCCACGAGCCTGGCGATCACCGGCCCGATGGCGAGCCTGAGCCCGATCGGAGTCCTCCACGAGCCCGGAACGGAGCCGGTGTACGCGCTTCCGGCGCCACCACGAGGACCCGAGCCGTACATCGAAGGCTCCGATGCGGAGACCGTGGAACTCAGGGCGATCAGCGACGCCGACACCGTCGAGCTCCGACGCCTGTCCGACGAGGTCACCGCCGAACTCCCGATCGCCCTCGGCACCGAGACGACGTCGGACGACACCGACACAGACACAGACACAGCCGAGGAGGAGGCGGCCAACACCCCGTCGGATGACGAGGAAGCGGCCGAGACCGACGGTCCCGAGGCGGACGACACCGACTCTGACCGCACCGACTCTGACAGCACCGACTCGGCCGCCACCGACTCGGTCGGTGTCGAGGAAGAAGAACTCGTCGACGGAAAACGCGCCGACACCGATAACCCCGACACCGATGAGGTCGGCGAGAAGACCGAGACCGACGCCGACGTCGAGGCCGGCGAGACATCGGTGGTCGAGGATGCTCCCGACGCCGAAGCGTCACACGAGGACGAGGACGCGGAGGCCACCGCCGACGCGGCGGAGGACTCCGACCACGCCGACGACGCTGACGAGCCCGCCGACGACGACACTTCCGCGCAGGAAAGCGCCGAGACCCCGTCCGACGACACGGTCGAGATACCGGTCGATGCGGCCCAGGCCGCGACGGTCACGGCGATCCCGAACATGCGGGACCGGCGCACCGCCCAGAAGAGCGCCGAGCCAGACGCCGGCACAGACACAGAAACAGACACCGACACAGACACAGACGAGAAGTCGTCGGCGCCCACCGTCCGTATCCCCAAACCGGTCTGGACGCTGTCCACGAAGCTCCTCTCACCGACCACTCCCACGACCTCGGAGCCGGCAGCTGATCCGGAATCGGCTGTCTCACCGGCCGGGGCA
>NZ_MVPX01000549.1:0-8700 GCF_002043085.1 Gordonia sp. i37
GGTCAGTCTCGAGGTAAGTCAGAACACCCGGTCAAGCCCTACCTACATTCTCACCGTCTCGAGGCTCGCCGCACGCGGCTCACACCTCGACCATCGGGGGGAAGCGTTCGAATGACGCTCCGGGCCTTCCCATCCGATGGTCGAGGTGCCGTGGAGCGATAGCGACGAGCCTCGAGACCCCTCTCGCCGATGAGTATCCCCACCACCCGTGGAACCGAACCAGCACCGGCGCAAGCGGTCTCGAGGCTCGCCGCACGCGGCTCGCACCTCGACCATCGGGGGGAAGGGCCGAACATCCGGGGGGGAAGGAGCGAGCAATTCGGTGAGAGGAATGAGCGGCAGATAGCGATGCCCAGCGCACCCTCACCTAGGGGCGTAATGCAGATAGACGGTGCCGTTGGCGAAGGTCCGCTGCTCGATGAGCCGAAGGTCGAGGGCAGCGTCGGCGGGCAGGGCACGCAGTCCCCCTCCGACGATCACGGGGACGACGAACAGCCGGAAACCGGAGACCATTCCGGCGCGGATTGCAGTAGCCGCGGTGGTCGGCCCGAAGATCTCGACCGAGCCAGGAGCGCTCTCGGTGAGCTGCCGTAGTTCTGCGGTGTCGAGCTCTCGTACCAACCGCGAGCGATCGGAGGAGAGATCGTCGGGACTCATCGTCGTCGACACGACCACTTTCTCGATCGTCTGCCATCGGCGGGCGAACTCATGTTCTGCAGCCGTCCAGCTCCCGTCCTCCGGAGGGCTCTCCCAATACCGCATCAGGTCATAGGTCTTGCGGCCCAACACCTCTGCGGAGGTCTCCGCCATCCGACCAACATGCATGTCGAAGATCTCCGCATCCGGAGCACCCCAACCGAAATCGCCATCGGCGTCGGCGACGTAGCCGTCGAGGGACATGCTGGTGGTGTACATCAACTGTCCCATGCGCCGACCTCCTCGTGGCGAAATCTCCGTGGCGCACACCCTACGGAGAACGGACCACGAAATCCAGAGTCGGGTCATCGCTCGGGGTACCTGCGCGCTCAGCTGCCATACGGCCGTGGTGGGCGGCGAGCATCGAGCACACCAGCAATTGGATCTGATGAAAGATCATCAAGGGCAGGATGATCAGGCCCACCGGCGCTCCAGCGAAGAGTACTGCGGCCATGGGCAGACCGGCGGCCAGACTCTTCTTCGATCCGCAGAACTGGATGACGATGGCGTCGTCGCGACCGAAGCCCAAAGCCTTTGCAGCCCATCGGGACAACACCAACACCACTCCGAGGACGCCTGCGCACACCGCCATCACCACGGCGATCGACCCCACGCTGACCGACGACCAGATGTGCTCGGCCATACCGGCGCTGAACGCGGAGTACACGACCAGCAGCACCGAGCCGCGGTCGACGGTCTTGGTCAGCAAGGGGTGTCGTCCAAGCAGTCCGGCGACCAGCGGCCGACACACTTGGCCGGCAAGGAACGGAAGCAGCAACTGAAGGATGATCTCGCCGAACGATTCCGCACTCACGTGGACTCCGCCGGTGGTGGTCATGAGGGCGACGACGAGCAAAGGGGTCAGCACGACTCCGAGAAGGTTCGACAACGACGCCGACACGATGGCCGCCGGGACGTTTCCGCGGGCAACCGAGGTGAACGCGATCGACGACTGCACCGTGGACGGCACGAGACAGGCGAACAGCACACCGGTGTAGAGGGCACTGCTCAGCACGTGTGGGGTCAGCACCCGCAGCGCGAGGCCGATCAGCGGGAACACGACGAAGGTGACCGCCAGAACCGTCAGATGCAGTCGCCAATGGCGTGCTCCCGCCATCGCCTCGGCGGGCGAGAGCCGCGTGCCGTAGAGGAAGAACAGAAGCGCGATGGCCGCTTTCACCATTCCGTCGAGAATCGTCGCCGCCGCGCCCGCGACCGGAAACACCGATGCGAGCGCCACCGTCGCGAGGATCGAGAGCACGAATCCGTCGATGGGGAGCTTCCTGAGCAGTCGCATGAGACATAAGTCAACGCCCGTCGGAGCCATTCGGAAACACGTTGACCACGATTATTGTGATCGAGTTTGTCGATAACTAGCCTGAGATGTGTGCTCGATCCCACCGCGCTGCGCACCTTCCTCACCGTCGTCCACACCGGCGGGTTCTCAGCCGCGGCACGCCAGCTCGACGTCGGGCAATCCACTGTGTCCGGCCACATCGCCCGCCTGGAGAAACAGGTCGGCAGAACGCTGTTGCGACGCGATACGCACTCGGTCGAGCTGACCGCGGACGGCTCGGTGATGGCCGGCTTCGCCCGCTCTATCCTCGACGAGTGCGATCGCGCGCTGAGTTATTTCACCGATGACGGCATCACCGGACGCATCCGCTTCGGGGTGTCGGAGGACCTTGTGGCCACGGGGACGCCAGAGATCCTGCGCCGCTTCCGGACCGACCACCCGCGCGTCGATATCGAGCTGACCATCGGACTCAGCGAGGACCTCCACACGAGCCTACGTGCGGGTTCACTGGATCTGGTTTTGGCCAAACGCAATCCGGGCCAACGGCACGGACAGTTGATCTTCACCGAACCGCTGGTCTGGGCGGGCGCGCCGGACACTGTCCTGCGGCCTGGTGACCCGATTCCACTCGTGACCTTTCCCGAACCCAGCATCTCGCGCACCGCTGCGCTCGCCGCACTCGCCGACGCGGGGCTCGATCACCGCATCACCTGTGTCTCCAACAATCAGCAGGGGTTGCGCGCCGCGGTGCTGGCCGGGCTCGGTGTGATGGTGCATGCGCGTCGGCTCCTGCCCGCCGACGTCGTCGAACTCGACGGCCTGCCCGACCCGGGACTCACCGAGGTCGTGGTGATCACCCGGCGGCGGCCGGCGACGCGCGCCGAGGCAGCACTCCTCGCTGTACTGCGGTCCGCGACGTGGTGAGTTCCCGCATCACACCGGCTCGCGAATCACTCCCGCGTGTCGCACCGTTCCGGACAGGCCCGGCAGTTCTTTGGGAGCCGTCCACGTCCGCAGACCGTCGCCACTGTCGGAGTAGAGGTATTTTCCCCTGGTGTAGGCGTCGAAGTACATCCGCCATGCCCCACCGGGCAGTTGGATGACCGACGGCCCTTCCACGAAGGTGCCCCAATTACCCGGTGCGACAAAGGTGTAGGGCCCGGCCAGGGTGGGGGCGACGGCGTGCTCGATGACCTTCTTGGTCTCGTTCTTGGTGAATGCGTGGTAGGTCGAACCCGCCTTCACGATGGTGGTGTCGATGTGGTCGGCGCCGATTCCCGCGAGCGGCACCGGCGGCCCCCAGTTCCGCAGCGAGGAGTCCGTCGCCGTCATCAGATACGGGATGAACCCACCGCCGGTCGACATCGACAAGATGATGTTGACGCGACCGTTCTCGACGAACCAGTCCGGCGCCCACGCCTTGGTGGTGAACGGCGACAGTGAGGGCAGGTCGCTCGACCCGGCCGAACCCGACGAACCCAGCGCACCCAACGATCCCTTGCCGTCGCCGGTACCGGGGAGAAGGAAGCAGCAGAACGGGACTGCCAGGTTCTGCATGAACGTCCAGTGGGTGAGGTCGGTGCTGCGCGCGAACCCGATACTGGCGCCGGCGGCCGTGGTGTAGGTGAGGTAATACGACCCGTCGGTGCTGCGGAAGATCCGTGGGTCGCGCACCAACCCGGACGGCGGACGATACGCCGCCTTCTGGAGGACGTCGAAATGAGTGCCGTCGACGGACTGGTAGACGTCCATGTCACGATCGCTGGCGTTGCTGAACGCCACCATCGTGTATCGCCACCCGGATTGTGGTGCGGCTCCGGCCGTCCCGGGAACGGCGAACAGCAACCCCGCGACAGCCAGGATCGCCGATATCGCCACGCATATCGTCCGCTTCGTCACCGAAGCAGTATCGGTGATGGGCGACAATTCAGAAACACCTCGGCTCACACGGGTACCACATCGTTATCCCCCGGTTTCGCCTGAGATGACTTTTCTCGCAAGGAAGACCAGGTCGTAGGTCCCGACATTCCGGCGACGGAACTCTCGAAAACCGAAACGGTTATACAGGCGAATGTTCGCGAGACTGCGCTCACCGGTGAACAGTTCGAGTCTGGTGACAGCACTGGGCAACCACACGTCGACCGCGTCGAGCAGACGACTGCCCAAACCCCTCCCCTGCAGGTCGGGCGCGACCGTGAGACGACCGAGTTCAGCGGTGTCACCGTGCAGGGTGAGTCGTACTGCGGCGACCAGACGTGCTCCGGAGGCGATTCCCAGGGCGATCACCTCCGGGCTCCGTAATTCGTCGACGATCTCGTCGACGGTCTGATCCAGCGGGGGCAGCTGCAGGTCGTTGTGCAGCTTCGCCTCGGTGACATACGCGGCCCGTTGAAGAGTCAGAATCTCACCGGCCCGCTCGACACCGATCCGGTGGACGTCACCGAAGTCGCGGTCGGACGAATCGACGTCGGTCGTCATCGGTTCGCCTTTCTGACGCTGAGGCCCGGCTTCGGGACCGAACTCGGACGCCAATCCTATGTCTCACGGTTCGATGTTCTCCAGATCCTCGAGCAGGCTCGGATGCGCCGGCGTCCAACCGAGCGCTTCGCGGGTGTGCGTGCTCGTCGAGGGTTGATCCACCGCGAAGATCGGACCGAACGCACCGAAGCTCTCGGTGGGAATCTGCTGCACCGGCAGTCCGAGCCGCCTGCCGATGACCGAAATGATGTCGGCGACTGTGTCGCCCTCGTCGGCGACCGCGTGCCACGCTGTCCCGGCCGGCGCCGATTCCAGCGCGAGGCGGAACAGTGTCGCGGCGTCGCGGGCGTGCACGGCCGGCCAGCGCTGTGTGCCGTCGCCCGGGTATCCCGCCACGCCGCTGCGTCGTGCCTGTTGGGTCAGCAGGCCGGCGAACCCACCCTCACCATGGTTGTGAACCGTCCGCGGCAGACGAATCGCACTGGGGCGCACGCCTTTCGATGCGAGGTCGAGTAGCGCCATCACCGATCGCGCCCGGCCGCCGACGGGACCGTCGGTGGGCAACGGATCGGCCTCGGTGGACGCGCGCCCCGGAATCCACGGCGTGCCCGACACCGTGACGATCGGACGGTCGGTGCCGATGAGCTCATCCCCGATCGCCGACAACGCGGCGGTTTCCTGGGTGATCGCCGCGGCCAACGCGTCGGCTCCGTGGTCGCCGTGATCGAAGGCGAGGCTGATCACGCCGTCGGACTGCGCGACGCCGGAGCGCAGCACGTCGAGATCGGACAACCCGCCGCGCAAGACCTGCGCACCGGCGTCGGCGAGTGCCTGCGCGGACCGGTCGGAGTGAGCGAGGCCAAGCACGGTGTGGTCGTTACCGAGCAACTCTGAGACGACGGCGGAGCCGATGGTGCCGGTACCACCGGTGACGAGGACGTGCATGGATCTCTCCTGACGAGTGATGCGACTGTTGTCTCATCACTGTAGCGCGCTGACGGGACATGTGTCGCATCACTATGATGGCCACATGGCTCGATGGGAACCCGGCGCGCGCGAGCGCCTCGTCCTCGCCGCAGTGGACCTGTTCAACGAACACGGCTACGACGCGACGACGGTCGCGCAGATCGCCGACCGTGCCGGAGTCACCCGCAGCACCTTCTTCCGGCACTTCTCGGACAAGCGCGAGGTGCTGGTGGCCGGCCAGGAGACGCTCAGCCGCCTGATGGCGGAGGGAATCGCCGAGGTATCCGCCGACGCGACACCACTCGGCATGGTCAGCGCGGGTCTCGAGCGTGCCGCCGGCGAGATGGGGCCGATGAATCGGGAACTCGGACCGAGACTCAGCGCGGCGATCGCTGCCAGCACCGAACTCCAGGAGCGCGACGCCCTCAAGAGCGTCGGGCTCGCCGCCGCGATGACCGACGCCCTCATCACCCGCGGCGTTGCGGATGCGACCGCGCGGGTCGCCGCCGAACTCGGTGTGCTCGCCTTCAAACAGGGATACGCGAAGTGGACCGAGGGCGAGAAGGACGACGGCGCGCCGCTCGTGCCGTTCGTACTCGAAGCGCTCAGCGAATTACGCTCGGCCGCAGGGTCACTGGGCTGATCCCGCACATGAACACGCTGGCCGCAGGCCGACGACACTCGGTCGCGTGTCGGGAGGACGGGACGGCAGCGGCGACCGGCGACGGTCGCGCCGGCGAATGTGACGTCTCGTCGTGGTCGGGTATCTGTGCCGTGGCTGCCGGCAACGTGCATGCCGCGCGCAATACCGGCCGCTCCCATAGCGTCGGGTTGCGCAGCGACGGAACGGTTCTCGCCACAGGATGGAACGGTGACGGACAAACCGACATCGGCCGATGGCGTGAGATCGTCGCCGTGGCAGCCGGATGGAGAACCACTCTCGGCCTCCGCTCGGATGGCACCGTTGTCGCGACCGGTCGCACCGCGGAGGGTCAGTGTGATGTGGCCGCGTGGAAAGACGCCATCTCGATCGCGTGCGGAGACTGGCATTCGGTCGCCGTATTGGCTGACGGCACAGCACTATCCACCGGCAGCAATCGGCGCGGGCAGTGTGTGGTCGGCGGCTGGCACGACCTGATCGGCATCGGCGCAGGCTACCTGCACACCGTCGGCTTGCGCGTCGACGGCACCGCGCTGGCCACCGGCGACAACACCGGGGGCCAGTGCGATGTCAACCGATGGCGCACCGTCGTCGCGGTGTCGGCGGGCAGCCACCACACGGTGGCGCTCCTCGCTGACGGAACCGTGCGGGCGGTCGGCGACAATCACCACCGACAGTGCGAGGTCGCAGAGTGGCGTGGCGTTACTGCCGTCGCGGCCGGATCTGCGCACACGCTCGGACGTCTCGACGACGGAACCGTCATCGCGACCGGAGACAATTCGCATGGTCAGTGCGACGTGAGGCCCTGGCGCCTGCATCGATGACCTGCCGCTCACCCGAGCGGCGCGCCCCCGCGTGGCAAGTCAGGTACTCGCCGCGGAGGCGCTACGGCCTGCAGCGACGGCCGACGCGAGGGCAGCCAGTGCTGCGAGAGCAGCGAAGCCGAGCAGCACCAGCCAGGCCCAGTGCGCCGCCCCCACCAGTGCATTGTGTGCCGCGCCGGCCGGATCGGATGCGTCGCGTCTGCTGTCGTGTCCGGCAACGTGCAGGGTCAAGGTGACAACGGCAACGCCGGTGGCCACTCCAACATTGCGGGACAATGCGATCAACGATCCGGCGGTACCGGTTCCGCGAGCTGTGGCCGCGGCCATCACCGAGGCGTTGTTGGCAGGTACGTACACCCCGAGGCCGATGCCGAGGACCGCCAATGCAGGGACAATCCACGCAATCTCGGTCGGCCGGGACGCGAGCGCCACAATCGCTCCGAGAATCGCCACACATCCCACATCGGTGCGCATGGAGTTTCCGGCCCAGGAGTGCAGCCACGCGGTGGAGGCAACGGTCGCCGTGAGGAATCCGGCGGGCATCGCGAACAGGATCACGCCGGTCGCCGACACCGACCAGCCCAGTGGGACGAGAAGTTGCGGGATGAGCACGGTCGGCGCGATCAGCAAGAGATAACTCACCATGGCGCCCAGCGCGCCGATCGCGATCTGTGGGGTGCGCAGCGTCGGCGGATCGATCAGCGGTGCGCCCGCACGCTTTTCTCTCCGCCAGAACACCGGGAGAATAAGTGCGGGACTCACGAGCAGGATGAGTGACCCGACCAACCCCAGCGGCAAGCCGGAGAGCCCGGACAGACCGACCAGCAGCCCGATGGCGGCCAGCGTGAGCAGAGTGGTTCCGGGCCAGTCGAATCGGGGCATCGAACGCCGTTGTGTCGCGTCGGGCAGGAGCACAAGCGCCGAGACCACCGCGACGACACCGATCGGAACGTTCACCCAGAAGATCGACCTCCATCCGAAAGCGTCGACCAGGAAGCCACCGCTCATCGGCCCGAGCGCCAGGCCCAGAGACTGCACGGCGGCTTGGACGGCGAGCCCGTCGCGCAATCTTTCCTTGGGAATGTTCTCGGTGACCATTGCGATGGCGTTGCCGGCAATCGCGGCTCCACCGGTGCCCTGCAGCACCCGAAACGCGATCAACGAGGCGAGGTCCGGCGCGATGCTGCAGAGAATCGAACCGACCGTGAACATCGCATACCCGTAGAGATACAGGTTCTTGCGTCCCCAGCCGTCACCGAGTCGCGCGCATGGCGCGACCAGCGCCACCACCGTCAGCACGTAGGCCACCGACACCCACTGTGCCGACGCGAGCGACGCGTCGAAGGACCGCTGCAATGACGGCAGTGCCAGTGTGACGATGCTCGAGTCCAGCTGAATCATGAACGCGCCGAAGCTGATTCCGGCGATGGTGTACCAGTGGGACCGCGAGGACCGCTCGACCCATTCCGGTCGCCGGGGCAACTTCATGGCCGGCCGACGAATGCGCACTGCGCCTGCACTGTTCACGATCAGCCATTGTGCCCATCATCAGGCTCTCCGGCGTGGGACTCGCCGAATCATCGGAGCTGATGCCCTACATGGAGAGAGGATTCCGATGAACGAAGCGATTCACTTCGCCGATCGGCGAGTTCATGTCGCCGATGGACTTGATCGCGGGACGAACCAGGACGCACCATGTCCAGCGCTAAACCTCGATCCACCGATCGGCTTTTGAGGTGTGATGAAAGGTGTTGAGCATGTTCAGGCCGGTGATGGGC
>NZ_MVPX01000055.1:0-5694 GCF_002043085.1 Gordonia sp. i37
TGGTCGCCGAATTCGGTGGTGCCGCCCATCGCGGTGTCCCAGAACTTCGGATAGGTGTAGAGGATCGTCTTGCGCCCGGTCAGCGACTCCAGGGTGGCAAAGAACTCGCGCACCCACGCGGCGAGATCCGTCGGATTGAGCCCACCGGAGTTCTCCAGATCGAGAACCGGTGGGAGATCGAGCATTCCGTTCTGCCCGAGCACGACCCCGGCGTAGAAAAGTGCTTGCGCGGCAGCTGATTGCGAGGGGTCGGCGTAGTGATAGGTGCCGCGGATGAGGCCGGCGGCACGCATGGCGAGGCTGTCTGGAACGAAGTACGGATTGACATAGGTGAGGGATTCGGTCGCCTTCACCATGGCGATCTGCTGGCCGGCGGCGCGCACCGCGAACCAGTTGATCAGCGACACGTTCGGATGCTGGTAACTCGACACGTCCGGCCCGACCGACGGGGCCGCGGCAGCCGGCGCAACGGTCAGTGAGCCGGCGACACCCACCACCGTCGCGACGGTGGCGGACATGACAAGACGACGGCGCATCATGCGCCCCAGGATAGGCCTGCTCGCGCCCGGCCTGCGTCCCATCTGTCACTTCCGTAACACACTCGTGGCCGGAAACTCCCGTAACGGTCAAGTCGGTCAAGGGTTTTGACCGAGTTCTATGTATTCGGGGCGTTTCCCCGGTGGTCGAGGTGCGAGGCGCGTGCGCCGAGCCTCGAGACCGCTTGTGTCAAGGCTGGTTTCGGATCTCAGCGTTGGCTCGGGTGGTCTCGAGACGCTCCGGCTCGCTGCGCTCGCGCGGGGCTCCTCGACCATCGGGGAACGGCGACCGTCATCGGGGGGAACACCGCGGCTTCTCCCCACCCGATGGTCGAGGTGTGAGGCGCGTGCGCCGAGCCTCGAGACCGCTTGCCACGGTGCTGGTTCCGGCCCAGGCGGACTACCGGATCGGATGTTCGCGATAGAAGTCCAGGTGCGCCCTCGCGGCGGATTCCCAGGTGAGGGATCGGGTCAGGACGCGGCCGGCGTCGACGCGCGAATCGGGATCGGCGAGAGCGGCGGCGAGGTGGTCGGCGAGGTCGGCAGGATCGGTGGCATACCGCACGGTCTCACCGAACACCTCACGGAGAATCGGCAGATCACGGGCGACCACGGGACGGCCGGCAGCCAGTGCCTCCATGGCGGCCAGCCCGAATCCCTCCTTGGTCGACGGGAAGGCGAAGGCGTCACACGCGGCGACCAGCGGTGGCAACACGTCGTCGGCGACTGCCCCGAGAACGATGGGCTCAACCCCGAGATCGTGGGCTCGCCTGTCGAATTCCGCACGGTAGTCGCGGTAGTCGAAGAGGGTCTCACCGCCGGCGAAGACGAGTGACAGGTCCGGAACGCGAGCCCGCAGCAACGCGAACGCCTCGACCAGATCGATACTGCCCTTGCGGGGTTCGATGCCACCGACCGCCAACACGAAGGGGCCCAGCCGATCCCGCCATTGCCGTCGAGCGGTGGCGGCCGAAGGCTCCGGGCCCGCCGCGACCGAGAATCGATCGTGGTCGACCCCGTTGGGAATCACCGTGGGGTGCAGACCCCATCCGGCTCGAACCTCCTCTGCGACCGATCGTGACACACAGATCCGCGCATACGGGTTGACGACGGCCTTCTCGTGGCAAGCGACGAGGATCGGGGTGGTGAATTGGTCGAGATGGTGGATCGTGCGGATACACCGTCCGACGGCGTTGGCGCTGATGCAGTCCTGGGCGTGCACGATGTTGGTGCCAGTGGCGTCGAACTGCTCACGCATCGTGGTGATCGACCGCAGGATCCGGTCGGTGATGGATTCGTTCTCTCGATCAGGAAACGGGATGAGCCGCAACGTGACCGAAGGATTCACGGCTCGGAAGAATCCCTCGTCGCCGCCCCGCGCCAACGACCACACCGTCACCTCGGCGCCCTGATCGGCCAGTGCCTCGGCGAGATTGAGGGTGTGGACCACCCCGCCACGCGGCTTGGTCGAATAGGTCAGGAGCGCGATGCGCATGGGGTTCGTCATCTCCGGATCTCGGTGTTGCTCGGCAATCGGTAGGCGTCGGTACGCAATTCGGCCAGATGGTCCAGAACCCTGCGAGCCCGGCCGATCTCGTGCTCGACGTCGACGGTGACCTTGGCGAGCCCACCCTTGGAACGGGTGGTCGTCAGGATGTCACCGCCGGGGCCGACGACCTTGGCCTGACCGAGGAATCGCAGCGACCCGGTGATGCCGGTCAGATTCGACGACACGACGAACACCTGGTTCTCCGCGGCGCGGGCACTGTCGTAGAGGTCGAACAGGCGCGACTGTCGGTCGGCCGGTAGCCGTGCGGCGCGGTCGGTGACGCTGGCCGGCCAGGCCGAGAGCGCGGCGATGGTCGTCGCCCCGTCGAGGGCCAGGGTGCGTGCCGACTCCGGGAAGGTCTTGTCGTAGTCGATCAGCATGCCCAGCCGGCCGATCGGGGTGTCGAACGCCTCGAACCGATCACCGGCCGTGTACGCGACGGACTCGCCGGCGGGCTGGTGGACCTTGCGATGCGTTCCGAGCACGCCGTCACCGTTGACACACACCGCCGAGTTGTACCGCACCCCATCGGCGGCCTCGGCATAACCGATGCACACCACCATCTTTCCCGCGGCGGTGGCGATCGCCGCCAATTCGGGGCCGTTACGGTCGAGGGTGGGTGGCAGGTCGTCGACGTCGGGCGCGCGAAGATCGCCGATGTACCCGCCGAGTGCCGCGTCGGGAAACACCAGCAGGTCCACACCGTCGCGTGCGGCGGCCTCGATGATGCCCAGCGCCTTGGACACTGCGCGCTCGACGTCGCGGCCGAAGTGCGCGGCGAGAGCTCCGAGTGTCACGGTTGTCATGGACGTTCAGCCTACCGAGTGCGGTGGTCGGTTGATGGGTAACTCACGCCGCCCCGAGCCCGGTCACACCGCCGGCCACGGCGACGGTACTGACCCCGTCCGGCCAGCGCAGCCGTACTCCGGCTCCCGCAACCAGACGTCCACATGCCGCCGACACCACGGGTGCGGCCGACCCGGGGTCGGCGGGTCGGGTGTCGGCGAGGAGCATGCCGTACCCCGGAAAACAGGTGAGCCAGTCACCCATCGCGGCTTCGGTAGGCCGCGGCACCGCGGCAACATCGAGTTCGGCACCGGTCCCCGACGCTTCCGCGAGCATTCCCAACGTGCCGACCACGCCGGCCATGCTGACATCTTTCGCGGCGCGCGGGCGCAACCGCGCCGGAAGCTCCGTCATCCGTCGTAGCGCCTCGGGATCGCGTGAACTGGTGCTGTCCCATTGTCTTCCGTGATATCCGGGTCGCCACCCGCCGGTGGTGTCGGCGAGCAGGGACACGACGTCGCCGACGCGGCCGGCGCCCGCGGCGATCGGACGATCCGTACGGCCCAGCGCCGTCACCGCCAACGCCGACGGAACCCCGAACTGCGTGTGGCCACCGAGAACCGCTGTGCCCCAAGCATTGGCGGCTTCGGCGATACCGCGGACCACCCGTTCGACGTGTACCCGGGTCGGGCCGCCGACGGCGTCGAGCACACCGACCGGCGTCGCTCCCATCGCGGCGAGATCGTTGATGTTGACCAGCACCGAGCACCACCCGGCCCACTCGGGATCCCGCTCGACCATGGACGGCACGATCGCATCGCAGGCCGCGATCAAATCGCTACCCGGTACCGGCGCACCGTCGTCGCCCCGAAATCCCGTCGGTCCCAACCCTGTCTGCTGCGCCAGGAACGGCGTGAGGATCTGTGCCAGTGGCGCTTTCGTGGCGTCGGCGGCTCGCTGGATGCGCCCGATCGGCCAGCGCATCCGGCGATGAGCCCGACCGCGCACGGTGACGTCTGCACCGCAATCGTCCCAGCCGAGTCCGGTGAACAACCCGGCGAAACGGTCCTGGACGCATGCGTCGAACCGTAGGGCGCCCGCGGTCTCCACATAAGCGCACGCGGCCCGGATCAATGCCGCGCCGACACCGCGGATCGGACGGTCGGGGTCGACGACGAGTCGGCTGCCCGCCCAATATCCGATGTCGGGGTCCAGACAAGGAGCCACCCGCACTCCGCCGACCACAGCACCGTCGTCGGTGACCGCGATCAACGCCACCATGCGTGGATCGTCGTCGACGTCGTCGGCATCGGAACCGTCGAAAAGTCCCTGACGGAGTACGAATTCGGCGCGCCGCAGAGCCCGATAGGCGTCCACCTCGGCGCGGGAGTCGGCGACGTGGATCAGGTGGGCGGTCTCGTTGCCGGACTGTCGGCGATGCGGGGTGCCCGCGAGGATCGACAGGTCGCCCCGAGCGGGAGCGGGTGGCGCGGCGTGGGGGAGGCTCCGATGATCGAGCATGTTCTCACCCACCGACATTCGCCAACACACTGCACGCACCGCAGGCAGCGCATCCGGCGCGTTGGTCGCTGCCGGCCATGTCGATCAGCTGTAGATGGGACGCGACCTCGCGGCTGATCTTCTCCACCGTCGCCGCGTCGGGGCCGGTGGCCCCATCCACATCGACGGCCAGGGTGCCCTGTTGCGGGCGGAATGGCACGATGAACGGGTAGACCCCCATGTCGGCGAGTTCCATGGCACCGGAGATCATTTCGTCGGCATCCTCGCCCAACCCCACGAGCAGGTAGGTCGAGACCTGGTTGCGGCCGAAGACGCGGACGGCCTCGGCCCACGCTGCCCGATACTCGGCGAGCGGTACCGTCGACTTCCCCGGCATCCACCGGCGTCGCACCTCGTCGTCGAGGGATTCGACGTGGATGCCGATCGCATCGGCACCGGCGTCGCGCAGGTCGCCCAGAACCGAGAGATCGGCGGGCGGCTCGCACTGCACCTGAATGGGGAGGTCGGGGACGGCATCCTTCACCGCGCGGACGCATCGTGCGAGATGCCGTGCTCCCCGATCACGTCCGGCCGATGTCCCGGTGGTCATCACCATCTGGGTCACACCGTCGAGGTCGACGGCGGCACGCGCGACCTCGGCGAGTTCGGGGGGTCGCTTGACAGCGGTCGTGGAACCAGCTCGCAGCGACTCCTCGATGGAGCAGAACCGGCAGCGTTGATCCTCGGCGTAGCGGATACAGGTCTGAACGACGGTGGTGGCCAGGACGTTCTGACCGTGCAGCCTCGCGATCTGCTCGTACGGCACGCCGTCGGCGGTGGCGAGATCGTAGAATCTCGGCCGGCCGATCGGCGTGATCTGCACGCCGACGTCGTCCCCGTCGAGGAGTACGCGATCACCGTCGAAGATGAAGGGGCTGTTGTCGTTCCGAGGGATCGCGGCGTGCAGTCCGTCGACGACGAGGTGACCGTCATCGCTCGGACCGGCACCGCCGGTGCGATGGACCGGTGGCGTGCCCCGGATGCCCAGCAGTGCGAGGTCGACGCGGGTGGAGACGCTCATGATCGTCCTCCGATCGGTGGGGTGAGGGAGCAGGGGTTATTGGCTGGCGGCGAGGCGTAGCGGGGAGCGGGTGATGCCCTCGCAGATCATTTCCGCGATGTGGCGGGCGTCGCGGTCGATGCCGAGGAATCGTCCGGAGCCCCAGGTGTGCATCCACGGCAGACCGACGAAACTGAGTCCGGGTACCTCGGTGACGCCGCGGGTCTGCATCGGACGGCCCGACCCGTCGAAGGCGCTGGGGG
>NZ_MVPX01000550.1:0-3903 GCF_002043085.1 Gordonia sp. i37
CTGGTCGGTGGATTCATCGTCATCCGCGCCGAGAACGGACATCTGCGTGCCGCTGAGACCGGCCGCAACATCGACATGTTCCGCCCGAGTAGCCCGCAGATCGACCTCGGTGACGGCTTCGACACCCTGTACTCGACGGTCGAGCCATATACCGACTTCCGCAACAGCAACCTGAGCCCCGACTTCACCGATGCCGCGAAGATCTGGATGGCCAACTGGCAGGCACAAACCGGCACCGCCCTCGACGGGGCGGCGGCACTCGACCCGATCGCCCTGAGCTACGTACTCCGCGTGACGGGGCCCGTGCGGTTGCCGTCGGGCGAACAGATCACCGCCGACAACGTCGTACCGCTCACCTTGTCGCAGGTCTACACCCGCTTCGCCGACGACAACACCGCACGCAAGGCCTACCTGCAGACCATCTCCCGCACCGTCGTCGCCGACGTCCTCGGCGCCCACGCCGATGCCGGCCGGCTCCTCGAAGCCCTCGGCCGCGGCGTGGCGGAACGTCGGATCATGCTCTACAGCAGCAGATCCGATGAGCAGGACATCATCGCGTCCACGCCGCTGGCGCATCAGTTACCCGACGATTCGGCCCCGCTGATGGACGCGACCATCACCAACGCGGCGGGTAACAAACTCGACTACTACCTGCGCCGCGAACTGAGTTATACCGCAGGCGACTGCTCCGCAGACAGGCGCGATGCGACAGCACGGGTGACGCTGACCAACACCGTCACCGATCTCTCGTTGCCGCAGTACGTGATCGGTTCGATGGGAGCGGTGGGCAGCGGCCTGCCACCGGGCACCAATGCGGCCGGCGTGCAGATCGCGCTGACCCGCGGCGCGCAGGTCCGCAAGGTCACCCTCGACGGACAATCGGTGCTCTACGGCACCAGCGAACTGCACGGTCGTCCGGTGGTCCGCACCCGCGTACCACTGGCACCCGGCCAGCGTTCCGTCCTCGAGGTGACACTGACCGAACCCACCTCGGCCCGCGGCGACGCACAGGTGCCGGTGCAGCCGCTCGTCGACACCCCGCGCGTGCACGTGTCGGTGCCGTCGTGCGGCGCGGCGACCGGGCAGAGGGCGCAGGGATCACCATGACCGAGAAGATCCAGGTGACCGAACTGACTGCGGCGCAACGCTTCTTCTGGCTGCGGCAGCAGGCGATGCCGTCGGTGCCGTTGAACATGGCGCAGGTGACCGACATCGAGGGCCCGCTCGACCGCGACCACTTCCTCACCGAACTCGCCGAGCAGACCCGCCGGATGCGAATGATGCAGTTGCGCTTCGAGGAAGGGCCCGACGGACCCCGCTGCGTCTACGATCCGGCACTACACGATCACACCGAATACGTCGACGTCGGGGACCGGCCGGACCCACGCGCCGCCGCGCGCGAGATCATCGACGCCGACCTGCACCGCGCGGTGGACGTCACCACCGACCGGCTCGCTCGGGCCATCCTGTTCCGGCTCGGACACCACCGTCACCTGCTCTACAACCGTGCCCACCACCTGACCACCGACGGCGTCGCCACCCGCGACAACCTCCTGATCACGTTGCGCCGCTGCCTGACCCGCGACCCGAGCGCACCGCCGGTGCCCGTCGCCGACCTCTCCGCCGCATCAGCCGCCGACCACGCCTACCAGAGCTCGTCGCGCCGCGCCCGCGACGCCGACTACTGGCGTGAGGCCCTCGCCGGCCGCGACCCCGCGACCTCGCCCGCGCACCGTTCGGGCGGCCCGGCCTCCCGCAATCACACGGTGGCGGCACCGATCCCGATGGCGACGATGGACACGATCCGCGAGCTCATCACGGCCATGCCCACCAGTCTGCCGACACTGATCGCGACCGCCGCCGCAGGCTATCTGAGCCGCCGCACCGGCGACGCCGACGGGGCGCTGACCCTCGCCGTGGCCGCACGGACGACGGCCGCACTGCGCGCCACACCACTGCCGACCATCAACTTCGTGCCGCTACGCGCCGGCGTCGGCCGACGCACCGAGATCCACGCCGCCGTGCGCACCACCGAGCGGGCGATGCTCGGCGCACTACGTCATCAGCGGTACCGGTTCGAGGACATCGTCACCGAACACGGCGATCACACCGGCGGACCGGTCCTCAACCTGATGCTCTTCGACCGTGAGATGCGATTCGGCGAGACGACCGTCCGATTCTCCTCGGTGACCACCGGGCCGGCAGAAGACCTGGCCATCAACGTGTTCCCGTTTGGAACTCTCGCCCAATCCACCGACACCGGCACCTTCATCGTGGAGATCGAGGCCAACCCGCGCCGCTACGACCCGGCCGAGGTGACGGCGTTCCACGACGGACTGCTCGCGATGCTCGGCGCACTCGCCGACGCACTGACCGCCCCTGGGTCTGCGCGCGTCACCATGGACGACCTGCCACTGCCCGCGCGCACACCCGAGGTGCCCGGCACCGAAAGTCCCACGGACACACTGCCGGACCTCATCGCCGCCACGGTCGCCCGCGCCGGAAACGACGCGGCCGTCGACGGCAGCCTCCTCGGCGAGCCCGTGATGAGCTTCGCCGACCTCGACACACGCACCGCCGACCTCGCGCGCCGACTCTCGGCGCTCGGAGCCCGGCCCGGCACCCGGGTGGTGGTGCTGATGCGCCGCGGCGTCGATCAGGTCATCGCCTGGTGGGCGGTGGCCCGCAGCGGTGCGACGATCGTGCTGATCGACCCGGCGCAGCCGACCGCGCGGATCGACCGGATGCTCGCGACGGCCGCTCCGATCCTCATCCTCGCCACGAGCCCCGAACATGGTGTACGGACCGGCATTCCGTCACGGTCCCTCGACGACCTCGCCGACGTCGCACCCCATGCCGGCCGGCTACCGGCACCGCATCCGACCGACGCCGCCTACATCGTGTTCACCTCGGGGAGCACCGGCGAACCCAAGGGCGTCGTCGTCCCGCACACCGGGCCGGCCGCCATCGCGCGCGACATGCGGGCCCGATTCGGGGCGGGTGACGGGATCGATGTCGGGGCGCGCTGGCTCGCGGTGGCATCACCGATGTTCGACATGGCCCACTTCGAGATGCTGGCGTGTGCCGCGCTGGGCCACACCCTGATCCCGGCCGCCGGACTCGACGCCGACCTCGGCCGCGCGCTGCTCGATCACCGCATCACCCACCTGATGGCCACCCCGACCGTCCTGAACCGGATTCCGGTGCACACACTGCCGCCGACCGTGTCGGCGATCGGCGAGGCACTGTCACCGGCGCTCGCGGCCCGCATCACGCGTCGACCACCGGGAGGGGGCGGTGCGCGGCGGGCGTTCAACACCTACGGTCCCGCCGAGGCGACGCTGTATGCGACGGCCGCGCCGATCACCACCGACGTCCACCTCGACCGGCCGGTACCCATCGGCCGAGCGGTCCCGGGGATGGCCGCGCTGGTCCTCGATCACCGGTTGCGCCCGGTGGCCGACGGGATCCTCGGCGAACTCTATCTGTGCGGACCACAACTCGCGCACGGATACCGGGATCGGCCCGGGCTCACCGCGACGAGATTCCTCGCCTGCCCGTGGCGCGACGGCGCCCGGATGTACCGGACCGGTGATCTCGCCCGCCGTGACCCGACCACCGGTGATCTCGTCTTCGTCGGCCGTTCCGACGGGCAACTCTCGGTCCGCGGGGTCCGCGTCGAACCGGCCGAGATCGAGAACGCCGCCACGGAGGTCGGCGGTGTGGGCGCCGCGGTCGTCGTCGCTGATCACGCACCCGACGGCGATCTGGCGCTCGACGTCGCCTGCGTGGGGACCGGTGCCGCGCCGGGCGGCGACGGACTCGAACGGGAGGGGCGGGCGCATCTCATTGCGACCCTGCCTTCGGTGATGTGGCCGCGGCGGGTGCTGATGCTCGATCGGT
>NZ_MVPX01000551.1:0-5898 GCF_002043085.1 Gordonia sp. i37
TGCGGGCGCATCTCATTGCGACCCTGCCTTCGGTGATGTGGCCGCGGCGGGTGCTGATGCTCGATCGGTTGCCGACCGGGCCGACCGGCAAAATCGATCGCGACGCCGTGGCGCACGCGGTGGCCGGGATCGCGCTGCAAGAACCGGAATTCGTGGCCGCCACCTCCGACGTCGAATGCGCGCTCGGCGAGATCGTCGCCGACGTTCTTCGGGTGGAACGGGTCTCGATGGCTGCCTCGGTCATCGACCTTGGCGGCACCTCGCTGACAATGCTGGAGATCATGGCGCGCCTCGGCGCACGGGTGGGCCGTCCGCTGCGCATCGGCGAGCTGACCCCTGCCACCACCTTGGCCGAGATCGCCGCACGCGTCGGCGCCGGTGACCTCACCGCCGCCACCACACCGGCCACCGCGCCGGTAGTGACGCCGGCACAACACCAGATCTGGGCGTTGAACCGCTCCAACCCGGCCGACCACGTGTACCACCTCGCCGTGCGGGTCGAGTTCGCACCGGGTACGGGAGCCGACCCGGTGACCGCGGATCTCGTCACTGCGGATCTCGTGACTGCGGATCTTGTGACATCGGCGCTGACCGACCTCGCCCTGCATCACGACGCGCTGCGCCGCGTCTTTCCTGCCCGGCCCGACGGCACCCCGACCATGCGTCTACTACCCACCCAGGTGATGGTCGACGCGATGCCGATCACCCGGGACACACTGAGCCCGAGCATGGTTCGTTCCGTGGTGGCCGCACCCTTCGATCTGACCGTCGACCCGCCGTGGCGTGCCGTTCTCGACGACAGCCGCGGCGCGGTGTCGATGGTGTTCGTGGTCCATCACATCGCGGTCGACGGCTGGTCGATCCCGATCCTGGTGCGGGACATGTTGATCGCAGTCGCCGCACGCACCCGCCACCGGCTGCCGGAGTTCCCCGGGCCCGGAGACTTCGGTGGCGCTCGACCCGCCGCCGATTCCGATGCGGGACACAGCTACTGGCGTGACGTGCTCGCCGGTGCCCCGACGCGACTCGCGCTGCCCGAGGCCCGCGCGGCCGGTGAGGTCTCTACCGAGGCGGTTCATCTGGAACGGGTCGTCGACGCGAGGCTCTCGGCGGCGGCCACCGCACAAGCCGCCGGCGCCGGCGCGACCCTGCAGGCGCTGGTCCGGGTGGCCGTGGCCGCCGTACTTGCCGGTGTCGTCAGCGACGACGACGTCGTCATCTCGGTGCCGACCTCAGGGCGCTGGAGCTCCTCCGACCTCGAGCGGGTCGGCATGTTCGTCCGGACGGTCCCGGTACGGTCTCGCGCAGTCGCGTCGCAGACCATCGCCGAGGCACTCGCGGGATCGGTGGCCGCGCTGCAGGCCGGGATGCGCCACGCCGACACCGCACCCGCACAGCTCGCCGATGTGGTGCTGGCGCAGGCGAATACGATGGACGGCGGCGAACTAGGCCGTGACACCGGGCTGTCGCGGCGCGCGCTGATCCGCTCGGCCACCCCGATCCGCACCGGGAGAGCCCGCACCGCACTGGAATTCGTCGTCGACGACAGCGGAGAACAGCTGCGATTGGCTCTGACGGTGGCACCCGACCGCGTCGATCCCGACGGCGCCGCGATTCTCCTCGACTATGTGGTCGACACACTGACCCGGCTGGCACTCGCCGACCCGGCCACCCCCGTCGGGTCGTGCACCCCGACCGGACGTGGTGTCGCCCCACAATGCCCGGTGGCCGGCACCGACCCGATCCACGCGCTGCTCGCGCACGTCGGCGCCACCCCGCACGCCATCGCCGTCACCGACGCCCGAACATCGATGACCTACGAGCAACTGTCCACGCGCGCATTCGAGATGGCGATGGATCTGCGTCGGGTCGGGGTGCGGGCAGGTGACCGGGTGGCCCTGCTGCTCGGCCGTGGTGCCGAAACCGTGGTGGCGATGGTTGGCACCCTGATGGCCGACGCCGCCTACGTTCCGCTCGACCCGGAACATCCGCCCGCACGCACCGCGGAACTCATCGCCGCGACCTCCCCGGCGGCGATCGTGGGCGACGGCCTGCTGATCGAACCCGGCCCGGGCCTCGGGACCGCGCCCCGCCGACCGGGGATCGCCTACGTCATCCACACGTCCGGATCGACCGGACGGCCCAAAGGTGTTGCGGTGTCGCGTACCGCACTGGCCGCGATGCTCGGTGCCGCCCTCGACGTCGTCGACGCCACCCCCGCCGACGTGTGGAGCGCGACGCACTCGCACACCTTCGACTTCTCGGTGTGGGAGATCTTCGGCGCACTCTGTTCCGGTGGCCGCGTGGTGATCGTCGACCGCACGGTGAGCCGGGATCCGGTACTGCTGAGTGCAACCCTGAACGATTGTGGCGTCAGCATTCTCTCGCAGACCCCGACGGCGTTCGCGCGGCTCGCCGCACCGGATGGTCCCGGTTCGTCGAGTAGCAGCGGCTCGCGGTTGCCGGCCTTGCGGTGCGTCGTGTTCGGCGGCGAGGCGCTGCAGGCTCCTGCGCTGTACGACTGGGCGCAGGCCAATCCTCGTGTGCGCCTGATCAACATGTACGGCATCACCGAAACCACCGTCCACCTCACCGCCACCGATGTCGACACCACCGACGCCCGCAGCCTGATCGGCGCCCCGTTCGCCGGAGTCGGCTGGTCGGTGCGCGACCGGCATCTGCGTCCGGTGCCGGTGGGCGGACTCGGCGAACTGTACGTCAGCGGCGCGCAAGTCGCCGACGGCTACCTGCACGCGCCCGCCCTGACCGCGAGCCGCTTCGTCGCCGACCCCGACGGCTGCGGCACACGGATGTACCGAACAGGCGATGTGGTGCGGTTGATCGCGCCGGATCGGCTTGCCTACCTGGGCCGGTCGGACGATCAGATGCAGGTGCGTGGTCATCGCGTCGAGCCCGCCGAGATCGCCGCGGCTCTCGTCGAGGCGCCCGGCGTCCGCGAGGCACGCGTGGTGATCGCCGGCGGGACACAGCCCGGGGATGAACAAATCCTCGCCTTCGTGATCGACGACGACACCACCGACGACGACCCCACCGGCAGCGAGGTGTCGGCCGCCGGGCGCGAAGCAGTTCTGCAGCGCGCGTGCGCCGCTCGGCTGCCCGGGTATCTGATGCCCACGCGCATCGGCGTCGTCGAGCGCTGGCCACTCACCGACAATGGCAAACTCGACCGGCAGGCCCTGATCGCCGGGCTGCCCGCGATGACCGGTACCCCGGCGCCGCTGACCGCGGCACAGCGTCGCGTCGCCGAGGTGGTGGCAGAGATCATCGGGGAACCCGGGCCGCAGGTAGGTGGGCAGGCTCCGCGCGAGTGGGGACCTCAGCAGTGGGGACCCGACGTCAACTTCTTCTCCGTCGGCGGAAACTCGTTGTCGGCGGCGCGACTTGCCGCACGGCTGTCGGGACCGGGCACCCAGGTCACCGTCGCCGACATCCTCGCCACACCGACCATCGCCGGACTGACCGAACTGGTTGCCGCCGACGCTCACACACCGCAGGTACGGTCACGTGACGTCCTGTGGCCGGCGCAGCGTGTCCTGTGGGATGCCCATCGCGGACAGCCCGATTCGGTCGCGTACCATCTGGCGTTGCGACTCACGGTACGTGCCGAGGTGCCCGTGGTGCGGGCAGCGCTGCTCGATCTCGCCGACCGGCATCCGATGCTGCGCGCGGTGTTTCCCGATCGCGGGGACGCAACTCCGGAGATCGTCGTCCTCCACGCCGAAGCTCTCACCGGGAATCCGCCGATCACCCAACGCGATACGGTCCCCGACACCGGTCAGGCCGCCGAGATCGTCAATGCCCCCTTCGATCTGACCACCCGCCCGGCATGGCGCGCGGTGCTCGCCGACTCACCCGCGGGCACCGGCATCGTGCTCGTCGCCCACCACATCGCCGTCGACGGCGCCTCGGTACCGATACTCCTCGACGACCTGCACACGGCGCTGACGGCACGCCTGCGCGGTCGCAGCCCACGCTGGGTCGAGCAGCCCGACGAGCTGCAGGTCTCGGTACGCGATGACGACACCGACTATTGGAGAACGGTTCTCGACGGCGCACCCGCACACCTCGCCCTCCCCGAACCGCCCCGACGGCACCCGGAGGTCGAGAAACCCGCAGTGGTCCACGAGCGCCGTATCGACGCCGCTACCGCCGCCGCGGTCAACGACGTGGTGGCGGGAGCCGGCACCACGCTGTATTCGGCACTGTGGGTGGCCCTGGCCGCGACACTCGCCGCCGTCACCGACTCCGACGACGTGGTCGCGGCGATCCCGGTTGCCCTGCCCGGCGGACCCCGCGTCGGTATGCGGGCCACCACCGTTCCGCTGCGGTGGTCGGCAGTGACGGCGGACCGGCGCCCCGTCGTTGCGCTGCCGATTGACGAGGCACTCGTGCACGCACACCGCACGATCGCCGATGCCGCCACTCACGCCGCGTCGGCGCCGGCGACCCTGCCCGACGTGCTGCTCGACCATGCCGCCCCGCTGCCTGACCCGCCGGGACCGCTGATCACCGGCATCACACCGATCGATGTGGGAATCACCCGTACCGCACTCGAATTCACGGTGCGTACGGTCGACGACGGAGCGCTGTCGGTGCAGGTGACGGCGTCACCCGCCCGGGTCGACGCCGCGGCGGTGGAGCCGATGCTCGAGTATTTCGTCGCCGCCCTGACGGCCTTGACCGACTCGTCGACACGGTGTGTGGCCGAGTGCCTGCCTGCCGGTGTTCTCGCCCAGCCCACTTCTGTTCACCCCAGTGTTTCTGCGCAGTCGATCGATCCCGTCGACGCGGTCCGCGCCATGGCGACGCGTCAGCCCGACGATGTGGCGATCGTCGACTCCGACGATGTGCTCACCTACCGCGACCTGTGGTGTCGTGCCGAGCAGGTGGCCGAGAAGTTGCTTGCGGCCGGGACCCGTCCGGGAACCGCGGTCGTGCTGGCATTGCGCCGGGGGACTGAGGCGGTCGTGGCCGCGCTGGGTGTGCTTGCCGCGGGCGCGGTGTTCGCGCCCGTCGACCCGGACCTGCCACCGGCGCGACAACGGTTGCTGAACCGCCGAATCGGGCCCGGTGCGACGATTCGCGAGGGCCTCGAGATCAGCCCCGCCCACAGCGGGACCGGCCCCGCGGTGCCCGGCGCCGCCTATGTCGTCCACACGTCGGGATCGACCGGCGCACCCAAGGGCGTGGTCGTCGACCGGACCGCGATGGCCGCGATGCTCGGCGCCTCACTCTCTCGTCTCGGGTGCACCGGTGAGATGGTCGGGAGCTGGTCGCACGCATTGGCCTTCGACGCCTCCGTGTGGGAGGTGTTCGGCCCGCTCGCCGCGGGCGGACGGGTCGTCGTCTTCTCCGACGACGACGTCCGCGACCCGGCACGCTTCGCCGCCGGCCTGACCCGTCATCGCGTGACCCACTGCGCACAAACCCCGAGTGCGTTTGCGCGACTGACCGATTCCTCGGCGCTCCAAGCGCTCGCCGGCACTGCTGACGTGTCACTGGCGTCGCTGCGAACAGTGATCCTCGCGGGTGAGGCCGTCGACCCGGCGCGGTTGCGCGGATGGGCGTCGGCGCACCCCGAGGTACGGCTGCTCACCATGTACGGGCCCACCGAGACCACCGTGCAGGTGCTCTGCGGGGAGATCGACCTCGACGATGACCGCCCGATCGTCGGCACACCACTTGACGGCGTCCACGCCGAGGTCTGCGATCGGCACGGGCGGGCCGTACCGCTCGGTGGACGCGGCGAACTCCAGCTCTCCGGGCCGCAACTCGCGCTCGGCTATCTCGGTGACCCCGCGACGACCGCGACGCGATTCGTGGCCGGCCCCGACGGCACCCGCCGCTACCGCACGGGTGATCGGGTGCGGCTGGGGG
>NZ_MVPX01000552.1:0-10279 GCF_002043085.1 Gordonia sp. i37
CTTCCTCGGGCGCGTCGACGACCAACTGAAGATCCGCGGATTCCGCATCGAACCGGCCGAGATCGTTGCCGCGCTCACCGCGGCGCCCGACGTCCTCGACTGCCGGGTGCTGCAGGACGGTGTCGCGAGTGCAGCGCGTCTCGTGGCGGCCGTCCGCGTGGGCGCCGCAGCGCAGGCGGTACCCTCTGAGTCAGCGCTGATCTCGTGGTGTGCGCAACGACTGCCCGCCTATGCGGTGCCCAGCCGCATCCTCGTCGTCGACGAGTGGCCGCTGACCGCCAACGGAAAGGTCGACCAGACCGAACTCCTCCGAAAGATGCACTACTCCAGCGGTATCGGCCGGCCGTTGACACCGCGTGAGGAGATGGTGGCCGCCGCAATTCGTGAGTGCCTCGACAGCGGCGACGACCCAGCGGCATCGGCACCGCTCGACCCCGACACCGACCTCGTCACCCTCGGCATCAACTCGTTGACCGCCGCGCGCCTGGCGGCCCGACTGTCTTTGCACGGCAGCAGAATCGGTGTCACCGAGGTGTTCGCCCACCCCACCATCGCCGGGCTGGCGCAGTTGTTGTCGACCTCGCCGATCGTCGACGACGACGCGGTCCCGGACCTGTGGGAGGTCGAGGAGAGCGCCGACCCCGATCACCCGGCGCTGACACCGGAGCAACTCGATCTGTGGCTGCGCTGGCACGCCGACCCCGACCAACCCGGCTACGTGCTCGCCGGCATCGTCCCGGTACCGGGCACCGACGCCCGCGAGATCCGGCGTCGGGTGTCCGAACTGGTCCGCCGACACGACTGCCTGCGCACCGGCTTCCCGGAACTCGACGGGGTGCCCTATCAACGACTGTGGACCGACAACGAGGTGGACGCCTACCTCGGTGCCCTCGATCCCCTCACCGACGTCGACGCCGACGAAGTCCTCGCCGAGATCGCCCGCCGCCCCATCGATCTCACCGTGTCCCTGCCGTGGCGGGTGCGCCTCGTCGACACGCCGGGCGGGTATCGGCTGGTGTGCGTGATCCACCACATCAGCGCCGACGGCGAGACCGCACGCATGCTGCGCCGAGAACTCACAACCGGTCCACCGACCAACTCCGCGCGTCGTCTCGACTACCGGCAGTACAGCAGATGGCGACAAGCGATGGTGCGCACCCACCGCGACCGTCTCACCGGCTACTGGTCGCGGGTGTTCGCCGAACCCATCGTGCCGCTCACCGTGACCGACATGGACCTCGCCGCGACGGGATCGGGAGCCACACATCACGGGCGAGTGGTGTTTCCGACGGAGCTGACCGCGCGGATCGATCGGTGCGCGGCCGCGGTCGCGAGTACCCCGTTCATCGTGGTGCACACCGCGATCGCCGTGGTCCTGACTCGCCAGGCCGCTGCTGCGGAACGCGTCATGACCACCGGCGGCGCGTCGGAATGCACCGTGGGCACGGCGGTGTCGGGACGGACCGATCCTCGATGGAGCACGGTCTGCGGGCTCTTCGCGCGGGCCGTCCCGCTGCGCACCCGCATCGAACCGGACGACACCTTCGCCACACTGTTGCGCCGCAACACCCTCGGCGTTCTCGGGGCGATCGACCATTCGGATCTGCCGTTGGCCGAGATCGCCGCGATCGCCGACCCGGAGCGTGAACGCGCGGGCCGATCCCTCGTCGACGTCGTGGTCGGTGAGATACCCCCGGACTTGAGCGTGACCGGGCTGGATACGACCGGGCTGGATACGACCGGGCTGGATACGACCGGGCTGGATACGACCGGCAGTACTCAGGCCGCACTGGACATCATGCTCGGCCGCGACGGCGATCGGACGTATCTCGCCGCCGCATGCCGGGACTCGGTCGCCGATGCCGGCCGCCTCGAGGCGCTCCTGACCGCCATCACCGAGACCCTGGAAAGCGGCACCGCCGACCCCGCGCTGCCGGTACGCGCCCTGACACGCGCGCCGGTGCCGCAGGCGATCTCTGCCCAGACTTGTGCGCCCCAGACTCTTGCCGAGCTCCTCGATCGTCAGCCCGTGCCGGACGCCACGCGGCCGGCGATCATCGATGTGACACATCGCTTTCCTGGATACGGCGAGGTCCTGTGCCACGCGGACGTCGAGCGGCTGGTGCGGATTCTCGCGTGGGCGTTGCGGGATCGCGGCCTCGGGCCCGGAGACGTCGTCGCGAAGCATCTACCGCGATCGTGCTTCGATGTCGTCGCGACGATGGCGCTGGCCCGTGTCGGCGCCGCATTCGTCAACCTCGACCCCGCGGACCCAACCTGGCGCCGGGAGCGGCTGATCCAGCGCTCCGGGGCGCGCACGATCCTGACGCTGCGCGCCGATCGCCCGCCCCGACTGCCCGTCAGGATCGCGGTCGTGGCACTCGACGACTCCGACCTCTACCGCTCCCGCCGCGTCACCGAGTTCGAGCCCCGACACCGCACCCGCACACTGCAACTCGACGACGTCGCCTACCTCGCGTTCACCTCCGGGACGACCGGGACACCCAAGGGTGTGGAGATCACCCATCGCGGGCTGGCCGCGTGGGCGCTGACCACCGCCGAACGACTCGAACTCGACGACACCGACCGGGTGATGCACACGCACACCACGGCATTCGACGCCCACCTGATGGGTGTGGTGCCGGTGCGCGCGTCGGGCGCGTGCGTCGTCATCTGCCCACCCGAGGTGATGGCCGGAGCCGAACTCGCCACCGAGATCACACGGTCGGCGGTGACGGTGCTGATGACCACGCCATCGGTGCTGAGCACCCTGGACCCGTCCCAGATGGAACGGCTGCGGCATGTGGTGGTGGGCGGAGAAGCGTTGCCACGCACGCTCCTGAGCCGGTGGACGTCGTCGGTGTCGGTGACCAACGAGTACGGGCCCACCGAGACGACCGTCGCGATCAGCAGCGCCACCTACCGTCAGGACACCACCAGCGCCGTGAGCATCGGCACCCTCGTCCCGGATATCGAAGCGCTGGTGTTGGATTCGTCGCTGCAGGCGGTTCCCGACTACACCGTCGGCGAGTTGTACGTCGCCGGAGCCGCATTGGCGCGCGGCTACCTCGCCGACACCTCCACCACCGCCTCGCGATTCGTCGCGCGCCCCTTCGGCGACGGTGACCGCATGTATCGCACCGGCGATCTGGTCCACCGGCGCGGCGACGGCTCGCTGGTGATCCACGGTCGCGCCGACGACCAACTCAAGATCCGTGGCGTGCGAATGGAGGCCGAGGAGATCAACGCCGCGCTCGCCGGATTGCCCGGGGTGGCAGCCGCCGCCAGTGCGGTGCGCACCAACCGGGCCGGTGAGCCACTGCTGGTCTCGTGGGTCATCCCGGCGCCCGGCGATCGGCCGCGTCCCGAGCGGTTGCGTGAACAAGCGCGGACCGTGTTGCCGCGCACCATGGTTCCGGCCGCGATCGCGGTGGTCGACCGCTTCCCGACCCGACCGAGTGGCAAGATCGATCATCCCCGGTTGCCGAATCCGGTTGCCGCGCAGGAGCCGGTGTCGGGAGCGGAGCGAGCGGGCCGAATTGTGCCCGCGAACACGCCGGTCACCACTTCCACCGAACAGCTCGTCGCCGAGGTCCTCGCGGAGGTTCTCGACTGCGCGGGCGCCGAGATCGGCTCGGACACCGATTTCTTCGCGCTCGGCGGAACGTCGCTGTCGGCGGCACGGGTCCGGTCTCGGCTCATCGCACGCACCACCCGTGACCTCGACGCCGACGTCGTGTTCCGCGCGCGGACCGTCGGCGAGCTGGCCCGACGGATCGACGCCGCGGCAGACCTCACCGGCCCGATACCGCACCGCGCGCCGCGTCCCGAGTACCTTCCACTGGCATATCCGCAGCGGCGCATGTGGATTCACCACCGCTTCGATCCCGAGGACACCACCTACCACATCCCGCTCGTCCTGCGGATTCGCGGACCCTACGATCCGGCGCGGATCGTCCAGGCGTATCGCGCGGTCGTAGGTGCGCACGAATCGCTGCGTACCCGCTTTCCCGATACCGGTCGCGGACCGGAACAACGCCTCACCACCGACGTTGCCGACCTCGTCGTCGAGCCGGTGAGCATTGCGGCGGTCCGCGACGCCATCGCGGCGGAAGTCGCACGTCCCTTCGACCTCGAACGCGAGACCGCCATCAGGGCAAGGCTGTTCGTCAGCGGCGACGACAGTGACGAGGGGGAGACCGACCTCGGCGGCGCCTACCTGGTGCTGACCCTGCACCACATCGCCGTCGACGGATGGTCGATGCGCATCCTTCTCGACGACCTGATGACGGCCTACCGGACGGAACTACCCGCCGAGCCGGCACCCGGCTATGCCGACTACACCCGGTGGCAGCGCGACATCCTCGGGGACCCGGATGATCCCACCAGTCGCTTCACCCGCGACATCGACTTCTGGACCACCGAACTCGGTGATGCCGGCGCACCCGTCGTGCTGCCCGGCCCGCCCGGCGACAGCGGGGGCCGGGTGGTGCGGGATGTCGACGCGCACGTGATCACCGCGCTCCGGGAACAGACGTCGGCGTTGGGCGCGAGCGTCTTTCACGCCGTGCACGGCGCCTTGACCACAACGCTGGGTCGATTGACCGGGGAGTGGGATGTCGTGGTCGGGGTCCCCGTGCACGGGCGCTCGGCGCCGCAGTGGGAGCGGGTCCTCGGTATGTTCGTCAACACCGTTGCGGTGCGCACCCGGCTGCAGCCGGGTGCGACTGTTGCCGACGCGGTGGCGTGTGCGCGGGAGGCGCATCTGCGGATCGCCGACCATCAGGAAGTGCCGTACGAGTCGGTGGTGCGTGCGGTGTGCCCGAATGCCCGGTCCACCCACGATCCGTTGACGTCGATCTTGTTGGTGGGGCAGGACGTGGTGCCGGAGCCCGACGCGGTTGTGGCCGGCGCCGGGAGCGAAGCGAGCGGGCCGAATATGCCCGGCGCCGGGAGCGAAGCGAGCGGGCCGAATATGCCTGGCGCCGGCGCCGGGAGCGAAGCGGTGCGTGCGGAGCCGGTGCAGGTGGTGCCCGAGCGTGAGGCTGCCGGCCATGATCTCGAGGTGATCGTCGGCGACCGTGACGGGGCGCTGGTGCTCACGGTGGTGTATTCGGCCCGGGTGAGTGCCCGGACGGCGAACGAGGTGGCCGACCAACTCGTCGACGCACTGATCGGTTTCGCGGGCGCGGGTCGTGGGCTCGTCGGTGAGGAGACCGTGGCCGGGACGGACACCTCGGAGTCGGTGGCGGCGGCGTTCGCGGAGATCATGGCGGTCGATCGCGCGTCGGTGCGTGCGGATACCGATTTCTTCGATCTCGGTGGCACCTCACTGTCGGCGGCGCGGGTGGCCTCGCTGCTCACCCGGCAGCTCGGGTGGACGGTGTCGGCGAAGTGGCTGTTCGACCAGCCGACCGTCGGTGAGCTCGCCGCGCGGCTCGATCGCCGGATCGCCGAGAAGGCGAACGACGGCGAGGTGCGTGTTGCGCCCGACGCCGAAGAGATTGCGACCGAGGGTGGCGACGTCCCGCTGACCGGGCCGCAACGACGGATGTGGATGGCGGCCGAACTCGGCAAACCCGGCTATCACGTACCGGTACTCCTGCCGGTCCCCGGTGGGGCCGGCGCCGGGAGCGAAGCGAGCGGGCCGAATTACCCCGGCGCCGGGAGCGAAGCGAGCGGGCCGAATTACCCCGGCGTGGTGGACGTGCGAACTGCGGTGCGTACGTTGATTGGTCGGCATGCCGCGTTGCGCACCGTGTATCCGATGTTCGACGACGGGCCGCGCCAGCGGGTCCTCGAGACTTGGGAACCGACGATCGATCTGCTCGACGAGGGTGCGATCGGCGAGATGCTTGCGACCCCGTTCGACTCGCTCGCCACCTCTCCACCGGTCCGAATCGGCCTGATCGCCTCCGAAGAGCAGACGGTGTCTGCGGTGCTGGTGGTGGCGCATCACATCGCGCTCGACGGTGAGTCCGCGGTCGTCTTGCAGCGGGAACTGGCCGCGCTGCTCAGCGGGCCGAATTGCATCGGCAGAACGCTTGCGGCGGCTCCGTCGTCCGCGCGGGTGAGCCGCCGGTTGCTGGCCGCCGAGTCCGCTGCGCGTGACCGCGAACTGGCGTATTGGCAACGTGTGCTGGCCGATCCGCCTGCGCCCCTGGTCCTCGATCACCTGCCTCACACCGAGGGCGGGATCGTCCGCACTCGTCGCACGCTTGCAGCGGAGCTGTGGCCGCAGCTCGACGGGGCCGCACGGAGGCTGCGCGTCAGCCGATTCCACCTTGTCCACGCAGCCTTGGCGTGGGCGCTGGCCGTGCAGTCGGGCACCGATGACGTCGTCGTGGCGACCACCACGTCCCTGCGGCGAGACCCCGATCTGTCCGACGTGGTGGGGATGCTGGTCGCGACCGTCGTGCTGCGGACACGTCTCGACCCACGAATGACATGCGCAGAGTGGGTGAATCGGGTTCGAGACGACGATATCGCGGCGCTGGAGCACTCGTGGGTTCCGTTCGACGAGGTGATGCGGGAGATCGGGGTCACCGGCGGGTCGGTCGCTCCCTCGTTGGCGGAGGTGGCGTTGACGGTCGGTGCCGACGCGTCCGATCACACGCTCCTCGATCCGGCCACGATGGGTGACGTCGACGAGTCCCTCACGCCGATGGGGGATTTCGCGCTGCGCGTGATCGTCGAAGACGGAAAGTTACTTTGCGCGCATCGGGCGCAGTGGGCGGCTCCTGCGACCGTCGAGACCCTGATGGCACGCATGGAGACGGCGCTGCAGTTCCTCGTCGACGAGGCCGGAACACGCATGGCCTCGGTCGATCTGCTGTTGCCCGACGAGCAGACCCTGATCGAGGCGAGCGCGCACGGCGCGCCGTACACCGATCCCGCGACACTCGGTGACATGTTCGCCGAACCCGCTGCGCATCAGCCGGATCGCATCGCCATCGAGGACGGCACGACGCTGCTGAGCTATCGGCACCTCGACGACTGGGTGGCGGTGACCGCACACGCGTTGCGCGCGCGAGGTATCCGCAGTGGTGAGCGGGTGGCGATTCTCATCGAACGGTCCGTACGCCAGCAGGTCGCCTTCCGCGCCGTCACCCGGATCGGCGCGGTGCCCGTCCCCGTCGACGTGGCACATCCGCCGGCGCGGATCGACTCAGTTCTCGAGCGAACCGGTGCATGCCCGTTGTACGACAACGATGTTCCGCTGCGCCCCTCCATCTCGGGAGCGTCGGCGACCGGGGTGCCGGTCGCGCGGGTGTCGCCGGCATCCGCGGCGTATGTGATCACCACGTCGGGTACCACCGGCACACCGAATGCGGTGGTCGTCGGGCACCGCGGGTTGCGGCGGCTCGCGGCGATCGCCCCGATCCGATCCGACGACCGGGTGGCGGCGATGGTCAGCGTCGGCTTCGACCCGTCGATCATGGAGATGGTGCTGCCGTTGGCGGTCGCCGGGCGGCTGGTGGTCACACCCGCCGGGCTCACCGCCGGGGCGGAGTTGACCGAGTGGCTTGTCACGCAACGGATCACGGTGTTCATCGCGACGCCGTCCGTGCTCGCGACGCTCGACGCGCAGCGACTCACATCGGTACGACTGGTCTTCGTCGGGGGTGAGGCGCTGTCCCCGTCGATAGCGCGTGCGTGGGCTGCGCGCTGCGAACTCGTCAACGTGTACGGCCCGACCGAGGCCACGGTCGCGGCAACCTTCGCACCCGTGCGCCCGGACGTCGCGGTACGGATCGGCAGGCCCGTCGACGGCACCACCGTCGTCGTCCTCGACCGTTGGCTGCGACCGGTACCACCCGGTGTCGACGGCGAGCTGTATCTCGCGGGAGATGCACTGGCACAGGGGTATCTGGGTGACACCGCGTTGACGTCGGCGCGCTTCGTGGCCTACCCCGGCGGCGGCCGAATGTATCGCACCGGAGACCGGGTGCGTCTCGAGGGCGACGGTGCGCTGACGTATGTGGGCCGGGCGGACCGGCAGATCAAGCTTCGGGGGCAGCGGGTGGAGCCGGCGGAGATCGAGGCCGTCCTGATGGGCGCGGGCGCCACCCAGGCCGCGGCCGTCGTGCGGCCGGGACCCGCGGGGCCGATGCTCGTCGCCTACGTGGTCGGCGTCGGCGGTGCCGAGGCAGAGCGAGCGTGCCGGCAGCGACTACCGCGACACATGGTGCCCGCACAGGTGATCGTGGTCGACGAGATCGCACGCACCGTGACCGGGAAGATCGACACCTCCCGGCTGCCCGCGCCTGCCGGGTCGTCGTCGCACGAGCGTGATTCCAGAAGCTGCAGTGCCGCAACTGATCTGGAGCGTAAGGTGATTTCGGCGTTCGAAGCGGTGTTGGGCTGCGAACCCGGCGTCGACGACGACTTCTTCGCCCTCGGCGGGCATTCGCTTCTGCTGCTGCGGCTGCATGCCGAGATCGTCGATCACACCGGGCTGCGTCCGGATCTGGCCGATCTCGTGGCCCATCCGACCCCGCGCGGGGTGGCCGCCGCACTCGCGCGCGTCGGCACCGACCGGGAGCGCGTCGTCGACTTCGACTGTGCCGAAAACGATTCCGGACTGCCGCTCCTGTGGGCGGTGCACGGCGTGAGTGGCATGCCGACACCGTTCCGCCCGCTGGCTGCGACGTCGGGACATCGGGTCGTGGGACTGCAACTCCCCGAACTGCTTTCCGGTGAGATGCCCGGCAGCATGGCCGAGATCGCGCGGCGTCACGTCGACGCGATCCGCCGTCGGCAGCCGTCGGGACCCTATCGGCTGATCGGGTGGTCGATCGGCGGGAACCTGGCCCATGAGATCGCCCGCCAACTCACCGACCTCGGTGAGCGGGTCGAGCTGCTGGTGTTGATGGACGCACGGACTCCCGACGAGTTGGCACTGGCTCCGGCGCAGGAGGGCACGACGGCCGATGTGGTTATCGCCGAACGATTGCGGGCTCTCATCGCTGCGGTGCGTGCGCATCGGACCGGTCGCGTCGACGTCGACGAGGTGCTCTACGTCGCGTCGGCACAGACCGGTGACATCTCCGGGTGGGAGTCGTTGGTGAGTACGACGCCGCGGGTGGCACGGCTCGACGTCTCTCACGCCGAATTGGGGGAGCCGGATGTGATGGCACGGGTCGCGGAGTTGGTTGCCGACCGTGCCGCCGACCGAGGGAGCTGAGGCCCGACCCACCGCTGGCGTCTTTGCCGACGCGACCAGGAGCATCGGTACAGCAAAGTCGGTGTTTGTGCTGCGTAGAGGGCGTGCTGTCCGTAATGTTCCCTGCGGCAACGAGTGGTGTTGCCGTCGATCCGGGTCGGGGGAGATCTCGGAAGGCTCAGTCATGCGTGGTGGGGGATTCGGTGTGCGGCGTCGTGTGGTCACCGGATTGGTGGTGGTGATCTCGACAGCCGGAGCGCTGATCGGGGTGGCGGGACAGGCGCGTGCGGTCGACCCGGGCACCCTTCGTCCGGGATGCGAGTGGCGGACTCCGGATGAGGAGGCCCAGCACATCCAGACCTGCACCCTCTACTCGGAGGCGTTGGGTCGCAACGTCGTCGTGCAGGTGCGGGCATCGGATCAGGCGCCGGGCCAGACCGAGCAGGCCGTGTATTTCCTCGACGGCCTGGGGTCGAACGACGAGTACAACAACTGGGCGACGCCCACCTCGGGTGCGGTGGCCGCCTACAGCACCAGCTACAACCTGGTGATGCCCGCCGGTGGCAAGGGCGAGTGGGACACCAACTGGCAGTCGGCGCCGACCGGCAGTACCACTGCACCGCAATGGGATACCTTCCTCGGTGAGGAACTGCCCGCCTACCTCAACGAGAACTTCGACATCGGGACGTCGGACAACGCGATCGTCGGTGTGTCGATGTCCGGGGCGCCCGCGATCATCGTCGCGCTGAACCACCCCGAGGTGTTCGCCGTGGCGCGCTCGTACTCGGGTTTCTACGAGACCAACAACCCGCTGGGGTGGGTACTCATCCCGATCATCCAGACCGCGCGCGCCGACATCGACAACGGTCTGTCGGCGATGTGGGGACTCCCGTTGAGCGAGGGCAACACCTGGGCCGACAACGACGTCCTGAGCCGCATCGCCGAGGCGAAGGCCAACGGGCAGACCATCATCATCTCCACCGGCAACGGCATCCCGTCGGTCGGTGAACTCCAACTCGCCTGGCAAACGCTGCAACAACAACCACTTGTGTTGTGGCCGATCCTCATTCCCGGCGCCCTCGTCACCGAGCTACTCGGCGTCGGACTGGAGGT
>NZ_MVPX01000553.1:0-2512 GCF_002043085.1 Gordonia sp. i37
ATCGGACGCCGCCCAGATCGAAGCGGATCTGGCGGCGGCAGCGGAGAAATCGGCAGCGCAGAAGTCGGCAGCGCAGCGGGTGATCGCGCCGCAGGTGCAACAGCAGGCGGCGGCCGCCGAGGTGACCACGTCCCAGCCCACCCCGACTCCCGCTGCGGCCCCGGCTGTCGAGGTGGCGACGTCGCAGCCCACCACAGCGGCCGTCGAGACCTCGGCTGCCCAGCCCACCCCGACAGCGCCGACCACCACCCAGCCGACCACCCCCACCGAGGCCCCGAGTGCGGAGCCAACCACAGCTGGAGATGTAGTAGAAGGTTCGCCCTACGCGATACCTTCTACTACGTCTGCGGCGGCCAACGCCCGCTGAATCCGCTCGACGACGTAGTCGGGCCTAAACAGGAGGTCGTTGTAGGTGAAGTGCAGGACATTCCAGCCGGCGGCGCTGAGGTCGTTGCCGCGTCGTCGGTCTCGCTGAAAGGCCTCCGCGTCGCTGTGGTGGGCCATCCCGTCGATCTCGACGGCGACGCGATGCACGGGGAAGGCGAAGTCGATCTCGTAGGGAGGTGCTGGATGCCCCGCAACCCAGCCGGTGATGCCGTGTGAGGTGAAGATGTCGATCGCTATGCGTTCGGCATATGAACGGCCGCCGGCGCCGATCAAGGTGACGATGGTTCCCATCGTCGCCGCGTCCCGACGACCGCGCCGCCGTCGATATGCGTCGACCAACTGTTGCTCACTCACCCGACGTCGGAGCAATGCGCGGTCGACGATCTCGATGCCCTGCTCGACCCCTGCCTCGAGGACCGCCAGCGGGAGCGCGGTGATCGACAGACCGGAGTGCACGGTCACGTCGTCGGTGTCGAGCTCACGGTAGCGAATCCGCGTCCCGGGCACCCGCTTTCGCCGAGTCCCGGACGGCATCGTCAGTGTGATGACCGGCGGATGCCGATCCACGAGTCCCCACCACCATGCAGCGCAGACCCCTGATAGGACGGGCTGCATACCCACGCGTAGCACCGTCGTCCGCAGACGTGTGCGGGCGGTGAGCGGATGAGCGGCCAGCCGGTGCACACCGCGGGCAACACCGATCAGCTCGCCGGCAGCCACCATGCGGTGGACCGCAGCGCGGTTGAGCCCGAAGGCCCGGAAGTCGGCAGCGGTGAGTACGCCGTCATGGCGCATCGCGAGGGAAAGGAGCCCCGGAGGTAATTTCATGCGTCATTGGACGCACGCGAGCACCGTCACGTTCCCCATCCCCTCGGCGAACGTAGTAGACGGTTCGCTGCAGGCGAGACCTTCTACTACGTCGCCGCGACGATCCGGCGAGGAACCTGCTCGACACGAACCACGACCTCGGGGAGGTCGAGTGCATCGAGACACGCCGCCTTCGTGGCCTGCTGGACGTCGGCGTGATAGGCGACGTGATCTCCGGAGGACGTCACGTACAGCGGTACCTTCCAGCCGCGCTTCGCGAACCCCGCAGGGCCGCCCCACTTGTCGAACGTGCGGTAATCTTCCGGGCCGAGAACGATCCGGACACCGGTGCCCTGACGGCGAAGCGCGCCGACCAGCGCGTCGGGGTTGCGTGCCATCACCGTTCGGCTCAGATAGGTGTAGAGCGACTTAGGTAGGGCGCCGACGACGAGGCGGGTGATCTTCTTGTCGAGATTGCCGAGGCGCCTCGCGGGCGACGCTGCCGGTTCCGCGGATGCTGCGGCGTCGGGGCCGGCGCTGAAGAAGCCAGTCCGGTGTCGGCGTTCAACCACCCCGGTGAATCTGGCGGGACGCAGCCGCCATCGCAGCGTATTCACCAGAACTGCCTGCGACCGAATTGAATCTGGTCTCCTACGGTGCGTCTCGAGAGCAGCGTGTGACGCCATCCACCCGCCCAGGCAGATACCGACGTGAGCGATCGTTGCGCCGGCAGGCGGGTCGATCGCATCGATGATCCTGTTGCCCTCGCGGACGTAGTCGCGCTTGTAAAGCTGGATATAGGTGTCATCGGTGCTGACGATGCCGGATTCGCCGACACCTGCACGGTCGAATCGGATCACGCGACCGCCTCGTTCGGCGATGTCGAGTGCGAGCTCGTAGAAGAGTCGCCCGGGTCCCGTCCGGATGTCGTGGCCGATCGAGTGCGTGACCAGGATTTCGCGGGCCTCGCCGTGCCGACCGGCCATTGCCGTATCCCACACGACGCGGTCGCCGGGCAGCACGCGAACTCGCGTGACGATCTCGCGGCCATCGGCTGAGGTCGAGACCGCTGCCTGATGCGAGAGACCGACCTTCACGGGAACCGCTGGGCCCGTGAGATGTTCGCCGAGCCAGGAGACGATGGTGTCGACCTCGTCGGGAAGGGTGATGACCCAGGGATTCGCCGCTTCCAGGAAATCGGTCTGATCTCCGAGGGATTCGACGCGGACCGTCGGCGCCTCGGTCAACATACGACCGAGATCGGATTCCCGCTCGGAGTCGCGCATCAGCGCCAGGGCGGCCGTGCCGGCGAGCGCGG
>NZ_MVPX01000554.1:0-22636 GCF_002043085.1 Gordonia sp. i37
CCGACGAGGTGCACGTGCTGCTCGGCAGGCCGGGCCGTCACGTTCGCGGGGACCTCGTCGTGGGTCGCCGTCATGACCGAATACAGCGCCTTCTGCGCGCGAACGAAGTGGCGACCACGAATTACCGGGTCCCACAACACCATTGCGTCGACCCTGCTGATCACGGACAAGTCCTGCAGTGCCAGGAGAGCGCCCGCCCGGTGCCCGACCAGTGCGACCCGTTCGACACCGAGGTCACCGACGAAGCCGATGACGGACCGAATGCTGTCCAGCCACGCATCGGTTGCCCGCGGGTGCCGCTGGTCTCCCGCCGACTCGCCGGTGCACGCGTAATCGATGCGGACGGCGAGGAAACCCCGAGACGCAAGCCGCTCTGCGAGCTGCTTCAGGGCGCGGGCGGTGTGCCCGGCTTCCTTGGCCAGCGAGGGGAGGATGATGACCGCGCCGGTGACCGACGACGACTTCGGCATGGACGCGACGACGAACAGCGGTCCGTGGGCGCCATCGATGTAGCCGGGGGTATTGACGATGTCCATCGGATTACAGATCGAGTTCGTGGCGGACGTCCGAGGGCCAATTCGCCACGGTGGTGCCATGATTGGCCAGCAGTGCCAGGGCGATGCGCTCCATGCCGAATCCGACGCACGCGCTGTGTGCGATCTCGCCGGAGGCCGTCCGGATGTCGAAATTCTCGCCGAAGTGTTCGCGATGGCAGTTGCAGGACACCACCGCAGTGCCGTCGTCGAGATCGTCATAGAGACGCACGACGAGTTCGGTCTTCAGGTTCTCCTCGATCTGGTTGGTGGCCAGCAGACGTCCGGCACGACCGAAGAACGGGTCGTTGGCGGGCACCGCCTCCGGTTTGAGACCGAGACGTGCCAGTACGTCGAGCCCGCGTGGAATCCACGAATCACGGTGCGCGGCAGCTGTTTCAGCGTCGCCGACGTAAACGTACTCGTGCATCCGGAAGGCCTGCATACGGGCGGGGTCGATGGCGGGCTCGTGTCGGAAGCAGTAGCCGTAGACGTCGAAGAGCGCGCCGCCGTCGGGGAGTTCGCCGGAGATGGTGTTGTAGAGCGGATGGCACGCCGCCGACACCAACATGGTTCCGGCGGATGCCAGGTGCCCATCCCAGGGACGACCCTCGTCACGGTCGGCCAACAGCGCCCGATGCTCCTTGTTGTCGCCGAGGAACGTCGAGATCGCGCCCGTCAATTGGGGGAATGACGCGATGTAATCGGTCTTCTCGAACGACGTCCGCGGAAACACCGGGGGAAATCGCAGTCGCTTCGCACCGTCGGCGCCGTATGCGGACCGTCCGGTGCGCCGGACCACGCCGTCGATACCGTCGATGATGTCTTCGAACGTTCCGCTACGGCCGTAGAGTCCATCGACTCCGGTCGGGATGAGCAACCCCTCCACGATCAGCCGATCGCGAAACTCGGTCCGCGCATTGTCGAGGTCATTCACCTGTCGTGCTCCATTTTTTTCAGTACTGAGGGGACATGTGCGTTCTGCCCGTTTGGATCAAAACACATCATGGGCGTTGCACCGCTATTTGCGCAATGCCAGAACGAGCTGCGAGTTATTGGCTCGAATACGCTCATTTGACACCATCAGTGCCGGACCGTAGGCGTCGCGCAGCAGCCGACCCATCGACGCCGGGTGGTCTTCGCGGTAGCCGTTGATCCCGCAGATCGCGAGCGCCCCGGCCACGACATCGACCACGCGGGTGGAAGCCATGATCTTCAGATTGTTCATCGCGAGAGCGAAACCGATCGTCGTCTCGTCCTCGTCACTGTCGAGAAATGCCTGGTAGCGACGGACTTCGGTACTCACCGAGCTTTCGAAGGACTGATGTTCGACGAGGAGGTCGGCAAACCGCAGCGCCTGGGGTGGCGGGGAGCCCGCGCTCTTGCGGGCCGCCGCGCGCACCTGGTCGCGTGTTTTGGCGATCGCGGCGTCGGCGATACCCAGCCAGACCGACGACCACAGGGTGTGTGAACCGGGAAGCATGGTGTGCGCGGATATTGTGGCGTAATCAACCGGAACAATATTCGTTACAGATGTCTCGGTTTTCAGGATAAAGCCCGGGCTGCATGTCCCGCGAAATCCCAATGTGTCCCAAGAAGATGTGGGCTCGAGAACTGTTGTGTCCTTCGGACAGACCACAAGAACCTGATCGCTCGGCGGGCTGTCGGGGGAACGGCGTGCGGTGGTGCAGATGTAATCGGCGTATTCGCCGTACGAAATGACCGGAGCATTCTTCTCCAAACGGACACGGTCGCCGTCGACCTCGACGGCGCATGTCGACGAGCGGACGTCGCCGCCGGTGGTGATCTCGGTGGTGGCCGATGCCAGCAGCGATTCGTCGGTGGCGACCTGCTTCGTCAGCTCGGCGATGTCGCCTTGAGCACCGTGAAAGCGCAGCGTAAGGGCCTGAGTGTGGTGCATTGCGAAGATCATTGCCGCAGAGCTGCAGGCGGCCCCGATCGCGCGTGCGACGGCCGCGAGCTCGGTGATCGACGCCGATCGGCCACCGAGTTCGGTCGGCAGCGAGCACGACAGGAGCCCCGCATCGCGCATGGCCTCGACGGCCTCGTGGGGGAATCGGGCGTTCCGGTCGACGTCGGCCGCTGCCGGGGCAGCGGCTTTGACGACGGCGGATGCGTCGAGGAGAGCAGGTGGGCGCGCGGACATGGCTGTACTCCAGAGAAAAATGGTTATGGATGAGAAACGGTCCGGCAATCCCCACGTCGCGGACGTTGTCACGGCGCGAGTAGAACCGCGCAGCGAGGGTTAGTGTATCTTCTACCTGCGACATCGGCAACGATTGCCAAGGTGACGAAGGGTTTTGGGGACTTTCGGCACTGTATTTGGCCGGAATTGTTTTCTGCTGCGGTGCGAAAGTAACGTAATCGTCCGTCGAATCGACAGTTGAAGCGCAGCCTCGCTCCCTACCCTGAGGACCAAATCAATGGAAGAAAAGATCCGCGAAATCGTTGCGGCACACGGCAAACTTGCCGTGGCTGCGGATTCGTTCGGAACCGCCGACGATCTGTTCACGCTCGGTTTCACCTCGCACGCCAGTGTGAACGTGATGCTCGCTCTCGAGGACGAGTTCGATGTGGAGTTCCCCGACGAAGCTCTGAAGAAGGCCACATTCACCTCGATCGACTCGATGGCAGCGGTCGTCCGCAAATTGGTGGCCGAAGCGGCATGACCGCCGAGGCACCCGGTCTCCTCGACGTCGACGAGGATCGCGGTTCGCATCCGAGTCACTCCGGTGACCGGATTTGGCCGGAGACCAACTGCTATCTCGATCTGTGGATCGAACTCCTGCACACGCTGGGGCACGATCCGGTGCCGATGTACGCGTGTGCGCTGTCGGCCGATCACGACGGAGAGCAGTGGACCTTCGTCAAGCCCGATCCCGCCGACCTTCGAGAGCTTTACGGTCTGAAGGTGGTCGAGGAGACGTTGTGGCGCCCTGTTCTCGACACGGTCGAGAGCGGCCGCGCCCGTGGTCTGTTGCACACCGTCGAGGTCGACAGCTGGTGGTTGCCGGACACCGCGGGCACCGACTACCGGTCCGGCCACGTCAAGACGACGATCGTTCCGTTGCGAGTCGACCGCACCGCGGCGCAGATGACCTACGTCCACAACGGTGGGGTACATCAGCTCGAGGGCGACGACTTCGCCGGGGTGTTCAATCTCGGGCCGACCTCGGAGTGGGTGCTGTTGCCCTACGTCGAGCAGGTGCGCAGGATGGTCCCCGCCGGTGCCGTGGTCGACCCGTTGACGATCGTCCGCGCACATCTGAACCGTCGCCCGTCGGTCAATCCCGTCGAGGCACTCGGCCGGAGTGTGGCGGCAGCGGTGGAGTGGCTTCCCGAGGCAGGTGTCGAGGTGTTCCACGTCTGGGCGTTCGCGACCTTGCGTCAATGTGGTGCGACTGCCGAGATCGCCGCAGACCTCGCCGAACGGCTGCCCGGTCTCGGCGCCGATGGCGGCGAGAGCGCCGCACCGCTGTTGCGTGAGGTGTCGGCCGGCGCGAAGGCGGTCCAGTTCAAGATGGCGCGTGCCGCTCGCGGCCGCGCGGTCGACGTGACCGACACGATGGCCTTGATGGCCGAGAACTGGCAGCAAGCACTCGACATCATCGACGCCAGCGTGCGCCGCTGATGCTCGAGGCGCGGTGGCGGCTGGTTCGGTGTGCACCGACCGCCGACCCGAACCCGGGAGTTCTCGACGACGAGATGTCGTCGTCGATCGAGGTGACCGCGCCCGGCCCGGTGGCCCACATGGTGGCCGGCACCGACCTCGAGCCGACCGGGCCCGACACTGTCGACGACCTCGACTGGTGGCTGGTCGCCGACGTCGTTGTCGAAGCGCCGGTCGTCCTCGACTGTGCGGGATTGACGCCCCCGGGCGCGGTATTCGTCGACAGGGAGCACATCGCTGACGTCGAGTCGATGTTCCTGCCGGTGCGCGCGACTGTGCCCGCCGGCCGGCATGAGATCGCGATCTGGTCCGGATCGCTGCGAAAGTGGTTGTCGCGCCGACGTCCTCGCGGACGTTGGCGCTCGACGCTGGTGGCGGCCCAGGGCATGCGTTGGGCGCGGACCTCGTTGCTCGGGCGAGCTCCGGTGTACGGCGGTGTCCCGCCGGTGGTGGGAGCGTGGAGGCCGCTCACCTTTGCTCCCGCAGGCCGATTCGATCAGATCTCGCTGTCGGTCGATGCGGACTCGGGATCGGTCGCGATACGCACCCGCCTACTGACCACGGATGCGGTACCCGAGATGGTCGAATCCGTCGTGGAAATCCTCGACGACTCGGGAACCGTGCTGGCCGTGTCGGGACTGTCGGTTGACCTCTTCGACGGCTCCGGGTACGACCTCACGGGACAGGTCACCGTTGGTGGGCACCGCCGGTGGTATCCGCACGGTCATGGCGCACCCACCACGTACCGCGTGCGGATCACCGCCGGGGGAGTGAGCAGCGAACGAATCATCGGCTTCCGAACGATCACGGCGGATCGGCACGACGGGGCTTTCGCCTTGTCGGTCAACGGTATCGACGTCTTCTGCCGCGGAGCGGTCTGGGTGCCACCGGAACCGTGCACGATGACGGCCTCGAGGCAGCGCATCGAGGATCAACTGCTCGTACTGCGCGACGCCGGCGCCAACATGGTTCGCGTCATGGGCGGCTTCGTTCCCGAACAGCCCGAGTTCTACGATCTGTGCGCCGAACTCGGGATTCTCGTGTGGCAGGACGCCATGCTGACCACCTTCGACCCGCCGGCGGAACTCGACGACGTGGTCTGCGCCGAGATGGAGCACTTGCTCACGGGGATCTCCGGGAATCCCGCGTTGGCGGTCGTCAGCGGCGGCAGCGAGACCCTGCAGCAACCGGAAATGCTGGGACTCGACGCGGGTTCGCTGTCGATACCGTTGATAGACACCATGCTGCGCGACGTCGCCGGCCGGCTCGTGGGTGTGCCCTATGTCGTGGCGAGTCCGTCGTCATGGGGTGAGAACACCGACGATACAACGCCGCTCGCGATCAGATCGGATACCGGAATCGCTCACTGGTTCGGTGTCGGCGGATACCTGAACCCACTCGACGCGGTCCGAACCGCCGGGGTGCGGTTTGCCGCCGAATCGTTGGCGTTCGCCATTCCACCGTCCGACGACGCCATCGAGGCGGATTTCGGGTCGTTGGCCGTCGCGGGGCACCACCCCGACTGGAAGCGTGGGGTACCCCGAGATCGCACTGCCACATGGGATTTCGAGGACGTCCGCGACTTCTACGTCCGCGAGGTCTTCGGCGTGGATCCGCTGCAGGTCCGTCGGACCGACCCGGCCCGCTATCTGCAACTCGGCCGCTTGGCCGTTGCCGAGGTGATGGCGGCCTGCTATCGCTTTTGGCGCCGTCGCGACTCCGGCTGCGCCGGTGCACTGGTCCTGAACGCCAGGGATCTGCGCCCCGGGGCGGGATGGGGTCTGCTCGACCACCGGGGAACCGCAAAACTGCCGCTCGCCGCGCTCACCCGCGTCTGGGCGCCGATCGCTCTGCTGCTCGATGACGCTGGGCAGCAGGGGATCCGGATCGACCTTCACAACGACACGGGGGCCGAGCTCAGTGGTGCCCTGCAACTGCGCGCCGTCGACGACGCGGGCACTGTCGTTGCGCAGGGCGAGGCTGCGATCGTCATCAAGCCCCACGCCTCGGTCACACGAGTCGATACCGATCTCATCGGACACTTCACCGATCTGTCCCACGCCTATCGTTTCGGGCCACCGATCGCCAAGGCTCTGCTCGCCGAGTTCGTCGTCGACGAGCAGGTGATCTGCAGTGACGTGGTGGTCCTCCACCCTTCCGATTCCCCGACACGATCCGGCCTGGCGGCGGTTCGGCGCAGATTGCATGGTTCGGATACTTGGCAGATCGAGGTGCGTGCCGAGGCGAGTGTGCGTTACGTGTGTGTCGATGCACCGGGCTGGGTGTTGTCGGACAACTGTTTTCATCTCGCCGCCGGGCAACCTCATCTCATCGAGGCCACGCCGGCCGCGCCGTCGCGTGGTACGGGCGATCGAGCCGAGGACGGTTCTGGGCCCGTGCCGAACGGGAAGGTCACCTCCGTGGACGCCCGCGAGACGGCTGTGCTCATCGACGCGGTGGAGTCATGAGGATCTCGGTCGGCTGTGACCTCATCGACGTCGCCGACGTCGCGGAGTCCATCGACACGTTTGGGGACCGGTATCTCCACCGTGTCTACACCGAGCAGGAAGTCGCTGCTTGTGAGGGCTCGGCGTTCGCCGAGCGGCTCGCCGCGAGGTTCGCGGCCAAAGAAGCCGTGATCAAAGCGCTGGGTATGGTCGACGTCCCGACGCCGCTTCGAGAGATCGAAGTGGTGTCGCGTGCCGGAGTGCCCTCGGTCGTGCTCTCCGGTGGCGTCGCGCGATGGGCCGACGCATGCGGTTGGAGTGGCTCGTCGGTGTCGTTGTCGCACACGGGCTCACAGGCGATGGCGGTCGTGATGGGCTTCGTTCGGGAGTGATCCACCGATCCCACTCCGCGGTTACGTGCGTGGGTTCGTCGATGTCGTCGACGCCGGACAGCCGAGCGCGAAAGCCTTTGCGATACCGGTGAATTGGTAGGCGTAGTTGTACATCACGTCGGACAGCCCGGTCGGATACTCCCTGGCACCGAGCGCATGGTGACGGCGCCGTCGAAGCATTGTCCGAAGATGTAGCGCGCCCGCACCAGATGATAGCGCCAGGTCACGACGATCACCCGGGTCCAGCCGTGTTGGTCGGCCAGATGTTGGGCGAACATCGCCTCGCCGCGCGTGGTCGACGGTGACGGTCGAAAGCAGATGACGTCGATGTCGGGTTGCGGGCGACAGGCGGTGCGCATGACCGGATCGTTCGCGGGATAGGGATCGGACAGTACGACGGTCTTCGCGTAGCCCTCGCGAGCGAGGGACAGACCATACTCCTCGCGACCGTCGTGTTCGCCACCGAGGACGATGACCGCGTCCGCCCGGGTCAGGGAATCGCTGTGGTCGACGTCGAAGAGACGGTGACCTACCCCCAGATAGCCGACCACAAGCGCCACCACCAGGGCCAATGCCGACAATGCCGCGACTCGTCGGCGTCTCGGACGCGATCCGTCGTTGGTTCGCTGTGGCATGGAGCGCTCTCGTGGCTGAACGGTCGGAGGACGAGGCGAGCGAGGCCTACCCGAATCGGTGCCGCAGCGTCCTGCGATCAATCTTACCCGGCCCGCGGGTGGGCAACTCCGCCACGACAATCACCTCGCGCGGTGCGGCGTAGCGATCAAGCCGCTCGGTGACCGCGTCCCGAAGGCGTTGTGCGTCCACCGAACCCGAATCGGACTCCACCACGACGGCCACCACCTTCTCGCCGAGACGCGCGTCGGGCAGCCCGATCACGGCGCATTCGGCGACCGCGGGGTCCTCGACGATGACGGCCTCGACGACCTGCGGGAGGATCGTGAGCCCGCCGGAGGAGATGGCCTCGTCGGCGCGGCCGATGATCCGTAGGACGCCGTCGTCGACACGTCCGAGATCGTCGGTGCGGAAGGTCCCCGGCGTGGCAAAGGCCGGATGGTCGGGGAGCAGGCGATAGCCGTGCGCGACCATCGGTCCGGTGAGTTCGACGCGCCCGATGCCGTCGGCGCTCGCCCCATCCAGGGTGATCTGCATGCCGTGCAACGGAATACCGTCGTAGACGCAACCGCCCGCGGTCTCACTCATCCCATAGGTGCGCACGATCGGGATACCCGCCTCGATCGCCCTGTGCAGCAACGGTTGTGGAGTGGCTGCGCCGCCGACGAGCAGGGCGTCGACGTCGGCGAGCGCGGCCGTCGCGCGCGCCGAGTCGAGGACCTTGACGAGTTGGGTGGGGACCAGCGAGGTGTAGCGGCGCGGCCCCTCGAAACGATCGAGGGCGTCGGCGAAGGCGTCGGGATCGAAACCCGCCGAAAGATCGAGGACGGCGGGGATGTGCCCGGCTGCCAACGCGCGCAACAACACCTGCAGTCCGGCGATGTGGTGCGGTGGCAGCGCGAGCAGCCAATTGCCCTCGCCGCCGAGGTGGTCGGCGGTCGCGCGGGCCGAGGCGGCGAGGGTGGCGGGCGTGTGCTGCGAGCCCTTGGGGGTGCCGGTGCTCCCGGAGGTGGCGATGATCAGCGAGACATCGTCGGCGACGTCGGACCCGATTCCGAAGGCGTCGTGCAGGATTCGCGACTCACGATCGGACTCCGGGACCGGGGCGAAAGCCGCCGAACCGTCAAGGATGGCGCGTAGGTCGTCGAGATGGTCGAGGACCTGCGGTCCGGACGGCAGGGGGAGAGGACGCAGCACCAGAGGACGGAGGGGTTTCAGGGCTGGTCCTCGTCGGGGGTGGGCGGGTCTCGAGGCTCGTCGCTGGCGCTCCTCGCGCCTCGACCATCGGGGGGAGGGGAGGGCGGGTTCAGCGGGGAGTCGTCGAAGGGGAAGCCGTGCTCTTCGAGGTACTGCTGCACGCGCGCGAGGTCGGCCTCGTGTGGGAGTTCCTGGGTGACCGCGGAGATCTTGACCCCGGCGTCGATCTTCGAGATGGGTTCCGGTGGTGGGGCCGCCTCGTTGATGAGTTCACCCGACACATGCTCGACCTCGTCCTCGGACAGTTGTCGTCGGAGGATGGCCAGGAGCGGTACGTAGTCGTGGTCGGGCACGCCCTGTGGATATCCGGCGCGCAACCACGCGATGATCCTGGCGACCAGCGGTCGATCGGACATCACGCACCCCCTTCTCGTCTGCGGGCCCAACCCTCCGCCGATTGTAGGACGCAAGCTGGGTGGGCCGATTGATGGATATGCAGCGAACAACCCGGCGCCTGGCAAGCAGGTCGTCCGGGTTGTTCGGCGCCCCATGGGCGCTGGATCGAACTCAGGCTGTTGCCGGTGAGGCGGCCAGGGGCCAGCCGACGGCGGCCAGCCGAGCCGCCACCTGGTTGATCTCCGCATCGGTCGGCTGAGCCTCGGTGACCTCGAGGATCGCCTGCTTGATGCGCTCCGGGGTCACCGGGGAATCCGAGGAGCCTTCCTTGGCCAGGACGAGTGCCACGTTGGTGACCTCTTCCTCGGACAGGGTGCGCATCAGCAGGGCGAGCAGGGGCGGGAAATCGGTGGGCGGAATGCCTTCCGGATACCCCTTGCGAATCCAGTTGATGGCTGAGTCGAACAGTGAAGAGGACATGATCGCCTTTCTCGGTGTGGACGAGATGTCTGGAGGATCAGCTGTAGGCCCAGTCGGGGAAGATCTGCCAGTCGAAGTAGTAGGAGAGTGTCTGGCGGGGGACCCACAGCAGACCGACCACGATCGCGGCGACGACGATGGCGAAGAACAGATAGCCCAGGGCCTTCAGGGCCGGATTGGGCGCGCTGACCGTGCCGTCGGCGTTGGCGTCACCGGCGCCGGCCGAGTGCAGCCGCATGCCGATGGCGAAGAGCGCGGGCAGTCCGGCACCGAAGATCATGCCGATGACGAGAACCTTGAGGATGGCTTCGAGGATGTCCATGAGTGTGAGGTCCTTCCCAGCCGTCAGGCGAGGGTGGCGGGCTTGTCGGCGGAAGCGTCGTCGGCCGGGATGATCGAGTTGGTGGACTCGTCCCATTCGGCGTTGACGTTGTTGGAGTCGACCTTGTTCTGCTGTGCGCGCCAGTACATGTAGCTCGAGGCGGCCACCAGCAGAATGAAGATGACGATCGCGCCGGTGACGTCACCGAGCAGATGTCCCAGGCCGTAGCAGACGGCGCCGACGATGCCGGCGGCCGGCAGCGTGGGGACCCAGGCGACGACCATGCGGGCCGCGACCGACCAGCGGACCTGCGCGCCCTTCTTGCCGACACCGGAACCGAGGATCGAGCCGGTGGCGACCTGGGTGGTCGACAGTGCCATGCCGGCGGCGCTCGAGGTCAGGATGATCGCGGCCGACGAGGCCTCGGCGGCCATGCCCTGCGGGGAGGTGATCTCGACGAGTCCCTTGCCCAGCGTGCGGATGATGCGCCAGCCGCCCAGGTAGGTACCGAGGGCGATCGCCGCGGCGCAGCTGAACACGACCCAGATGGGCAGGCCGTGCTTGACCGAGGAGGCGTCGAGGTGGTTGGTGGAGATCAGAGCGAGGGCGATGACACCCATCGTCTTCTGTGCGTCACCGGTGCCGTGGGCCAGCGAGACCAGCGAGGCGGTGACGATCTGGCCGGAGCGGAACCCGCTTTCCTGGCGTGAGACAAGCACTTTCGCGGTGATCTTGAAGACCAGCCAGGTGCCGACCGCGGCCACCGCGCACGCGATGAACGGAGATGCCAGCGCCGGGATGATGATCTTGGAGAGCACGCCGTGCCAGTCGATGCCGCTGGTGCCCATGGCTGCGATACCGGAGCCGATGAGTCCGCCGAACAGGGCGTGGCTGGAGCTCGAGGGCAGGCCGAACAGCCAGGTGAAGAGGTTCCACAGGATGCCGCCGATGAGGCCGGCGAAGATGATCAACAGGGCTTCGTTGGCGCTGATGCCGCCGACGAGTCCGCCCGACTTGCTCTGCAGGTGTAAGACGTTCTTGGTGATGGTGGCAGCGACCTCGACAGAGAGGAACGCACCCACCAGGTTCAGTATCGCCGACAACCCGACGGCGACCTTGGGCTTGAGTGCGCCGGTGGCGATGGAGGTCGCCATGGCGTTGCCGGTGTCGTGGAATCCGTTGGTGAAGTCGAAGCCCAGTGCTGTGATGATCAACAGCACGAGAATCAGCATCTCTCCGCTCATGGGCAATATCATGCGTCCGCGGGTGCCGATCTGCATAAATTTCGCTCAGGCAACCATTGTGCAGATCGGCATCATGACCTGCGTGTTTGCCCTCTTCGTCGGGTTGTTCATCTACTGTTCATCCAACTGCACCCACGGGTACACCGAAGCCGGCGCGAGCGAACGATCGCACGGGCCTCTGTGGACGGGTCGCGGTGTGGAAGAATTCGGCGTCATGACGTCGATGAAGCTGGGCATGCCGATCAACTACGCCGGTGATTTCCGCGAGACGATGGACAATCTCGCCGACTTCGAGAAGGCCGGCGTCGCCCGGGTCACCGTCCCCGAGGCGTACAGCTTCGACGCGGTCAGTCAGCTCGGTTACATCGCCGCCAAGACCGAGAAGATGGAACTGCAGACCGGCATCCTGCCGATGTTCTCGCGTACCCCGTCGAATCTCGCGATGACCGCCGCGGGAATGGATTACATCAGTGGCGGGCGGTTCATCCTGGGCATCGGGGCGTCGGGGCCGCAGGTGATCGAGGGCTTCCACGGCGTCAAATATGACTACCCCGTCGGCCGGGCCCGCGAGAACGCCGAGATCTGCCGGATGATCTGGCGCCGGGAAAAGACCGACTACCAGGGCCGTCACTACACCCTGCCGCTGACGAAAGAAGACGGCGGCACCGGATTGGGCAAGGCCCTCAAGATCATCAATCACCCTGTGCGTGATCGCATTCCGATGCTCCTTGCCGCGATCGGACCGAAGAACACCGAGCTGGCCGCCGAGCTCTTCGAGGAGTTCCAGCCGTTCCTGTTCCACCCCGAGTACGTCGAGGCGGCCTTCGGTGAGCCGCTCGCGGCCGGCAAGGCCAAGCGCGATCCGTCGCTGGGCGAGTTGGGGATCGTGGTGCAGGCGAGCGCACTGATCTCCGAGGACGCCGAGCAGATCGAGGTCGCGATGCAACATGTGCGCAACCACGCCGCTCTCTACATCGGCGGGATGGGTGCACGTGGCAAGAACTTCTACAACACCCTCGCGGTGCGCTACGGCTACGCCGACGAGGCCAAGCTGATCCAGGATCTCTACCTCGACGGCAAGAAGGCCGAGGCCGCGGCCGCGGTGCCCGACGACCTGGTGCGGGCGATGAGCCTGATCGGTCCGCGCTCGCTGGTGGCCGAACGCGTCGAGGCGTTCGCCAAGTCGGGTGTCACCGTGGTCCTGGCGGGGCCGCTGGCGCCCACGCACGCGCAGCGGGTGGCGACCATGGAAGGATTGTCGGAGATCCTCGCCGGCTGACCCCGGGCCCGAGCTCGAAGAAAGCCCGAGCGCATATTCGTCCTGCCCCTTTTCCGCACCAGCGGGAAAGGGGCAGCTCTGTCTGGATCATCTGATCGGACTATTCGCACCGGACACCGGAACTGTGATGTACAACACATCGGTGGTCCGGTTTGTGGGCGCTGGATACCGTGCATGGCGCTCCGCAGTCCACTCGGCGCGTCATTCTGCATTGCGATCAGCTATGAATTTGCTCTCTTGGGTTGCCGATTCTGCACTGAAAATGCGAGAGTCTACGAGGACTCATCAATTAGATGTAGGCAAAGACGGCAATAGAACAATGGAATCTTGAGGGATGGACGGGGGTCTCATCTCTGGATTCGATCCGGAATGGACCCCGATGGCACACACCCCCCACCCTGTGGCCGCTTCATCACGCGATGCGGCGACCCCCGAGAACGTGGCGACCCCGAACTCGGCCGTCGCGCCGGTCCGGGTTCACATGACCGGCGCGGAGTGGTTCGCAACGACGAGGGGTGGGCTCAACCGCTACTTCACGGACCTCTTCGACGCGATGAAGCGTCATCCCGGTGTGGACGTCAGCGCCAGTGCCTTCGGTACCCCGAGCGACGGCGGCAATTCTCTCGGACCTGCCGCCGGGTCCACCTTCCGGCGGGTCCGCACCGCTTTCGGTGATCGGATCGGGGCGTCGGAGAACGCGGTTCTGGACCGGCATTTCGCGCTCTACGGTCCGCCGCGTCGCGGATTCGGTGGAAAACGACCACTGGTGGTGCACTTCCATGGTCCCTGGGCCGACGAGAGTCGAATGTCGGGGGAGAGTGAGCGGGCTGTTCGGGCCAAGTATCTTCTCGAGCGGCTTCGTTATTCCGGTGCCGATCGGTATGTCGTTCTCTCCGAGCATTTCCGAGCCCTTCTCGCCGATCGTTACCACTTACGTCCCGAGCACATTCGGGTCGTGCCGCCGGGGGTCGATCTCACCCGGTTTGTTCCTGCCTCGTCGTCGCGGCGGCCGATGTTCCTGTGTGTGCGTCGGCTGGAGAAGCGCATGGGTATCGATGTGCTCATAGATGCCTGGCGGCAAGTGGTCGCCGGATATCCCGACGCCCAGCTCGTCATCGTGGGAACCGGAAGTGAGGAATTGTCGCTTCGTGGCCAGGTACACGATCACGGGCTCACCGGGTCGGTCACCTTCGAGGGCAATGCGAGTGATCAGCGGCTTGCAGAGCTGTACCGCGAGGCCCTGGCGACAGTGGTCCCGACGGTCTCGCTGGAGGGCTTCGGGTTGATCGCCCTGGAATCGATGGCCGCCGGGCGGGCGCCGATCGTCACCGATTGTGGCGGGTTGCCCGACTCGGTCCGCGACTTCGATCCGTCGCTGATCGTTGCACCCGGTGATGCCGATGCCCTCGCCGACCGGCTGTGTAGAGCGCTGACCGGTGATCTGCCGGACCCCGCACGATGCCGTGCGCAGGCAGAGAAGTTCACCTGGGATGTGGCGGTCGACCGGCACATCGCGATGTATCGGGAGTTGTGCTGAATGACCCGCGCACTGTTCGTCCTCCATACCGCCGAGTCCTCCGGGGCCGAGCTGGCCGCGCTGCGCCTGGCCGTGGCGATGCACGATATGTCCGCAGCCCCCGCGTCCTCGGCCGCCGGCACCGTCGAGGTCGCTGCGGCTTTCGCCGCCGACGGAGACGTGGCCGACCGTATGCGGGCCAAGGGTATTCGTACGCACCTGCTCGCTACAGAGCACAACAGTGGCGCCATGACGATCGCCGGCCGGTCGATCCGCCGGCTGGTGGTCGGTGCCCTCGGCCTGGCACGCGTCGGATGGGAACTCGGTGCATTGGCGCGCGAAGAGCGCGCCTCGGTCCTCGTGGCCGAGACGACCAAGGCGCTGATCATGTCCGCGATCGCGTCTCGTCGCGCCGGGATTCCGGTGGTCTGGCACGTGCACGACCGAGTGACGGCCGAGTATTTCGGGGCGCCGCTCGCCGTGGTCGTCCGGTTGTTCGGATGGCTGGTGAGTTCGGCCTACATCGCCAACAGCGAAGGCACCGCGAACACCCTCGCGCGGTGGCGCCGGCCGACGGCGGTCGCCTACCCGGGTGTCACCCTGCGCGACGATCTCGAGCGTTCACCGCAGCGGCCGGCCGACGACGTGGTGGTTGCCATGGTGGGCCGGCTGACGCGATGGAAGGGTCAGGATCTGCTCTTGCGGGCGGTCCGTGACCAGCCGATCGAACCTCGGCGGGTGCTGCTGGTCGGTGGGACGTTCTTCGAGGAGCCCGAGTACCGGCACGAACTCGAGCAGTACGTCGCGTCGACAGGGATACCCGTGGAGTTCACCGGACATGTCGACGATCCGGAGAAGTACATGAGCGAAGCCGACATCCTGGTCCATTGCTCGGTTATGGCCGAGCCCTTCGGCCAAGTCGTCGTCGAGGGCATGAACGCAGGATGCGCGGTCATCGCGTCGAGGCCGGGAGGCACCACCGAGATCGTCGAGGACGGTGTGAACGGACTCCTCGTCGACTCGGGTGACCGTTCGCAGCTGGCCGACGCCCTGGCGAGGCTCATCGCAGACGTCGATCTGCGTACGACGCTGAGTACCAACGGCCGTCGGCGGGCCGAGCGTTTCGACGTTCGCCGATCGGCCGTCGAGGTCACCGAATTCCTTGCCTGGATCGCGACGCCGAAGGTGGCCCGATGACCGGAGAGAAGCGCGTCCGCGCTCGATTCAGCGTGTTCGCGATCGCCCGCGACATCATCTTCGTGATGCTCGGCAAGTACGGGCAGTACGTGGTCACCCTGGTCACGCTGCCCCTGACGGCCCGGATTCTCGGCACCACCGGAGTCGGCCACCTCGCGATCGGCATGTCGGGATACTTCATCGGTTCTCTCGTCGTCGACCTGGGCATCCCCTCGTTCCTGGCCGCGCGCGTCGGCGACGACGACATCAACCAGATCCGGGGCAACTACTTCGCGATTCGCGCCACCGTGCTGTCCGCCGTGGGCATCAGCCTGTTGGTGGGCCTGATGATGCACGCCGGGACACACGTCTGGATGATCCTGCTGGGCTTGTTCGTCGGAGGCTTCTCGGCGATCTCCGAGGATTGGTTGCTGATCGGTGCGGGACGTTTCGGATCGTCGATCCTGTATCAGGCGTCGGGACGCATCGTGTATCTGGTCCTGCTGTTCACCCTTCTCCCGCAGTTCCCCACGGCGACCACCGCCCTGATGTGCCTCTTCTACTCATCGATCCTGTCGGTCTCGCTGACCTGGTGGGATTCTTTGCGCCACTTCGGTCTTCCCCCGCGACCGCGCGACGTCGGGTGGATCCTGCGGATCGGCGGACCGGTGTTCGCTTCCCGATTGCTGGTGTCGACCTATGGGCAGGGAGCACCCGCGGTGTACTCGTCGGTGCTCGACGCGGCGTCGCTGGGACTGTACTCGGCGTCGGACCGGGTGGTGCGTGCCATCCAGGCGATGCTCGATCCGATCGGGCTGGCGTTGTTGCCGCGAATGGCGCAGACCGGCGAGGATCGTTTCTGGGGCCGATCGATGCGCGCGCTGGCGGCAATCGTCGGCGTGGCCACGGCCGCGACGGTATGCGTCTGGGTGGCGGCGCCGCTGATCGTCAACGTGGTGTTCGGTGCCAAGTTCGCCGGCGCGATACCCATCATGCGATTCGAATCGCTGATTCTCCCGGCCACCGCGATCACCTCGTTCTCCACGACCGCGGTGCTCTCGGTGCTCGAGGATTCCATCGGCGTTCTCATCGGTGCCGTCATCGGCACGGTGATCACGATCTGTTCGGTGTTGATGACGATCCAGACGCGGTCGGTGTGGACACTCGTCTACGGAACCATCACCGCGGAATGCTGTGTCGCGGCGTGGTTTGCCTTCCGACTGTGGCGTCATGCCGCGAACAACCGAACTCCGCGGCAGGCGGTCACCGAGCCCGTGGAGCCCGCCGGAGTGGCACCGGGCGAAATGGGGAACGCATGAAAATCCTCTTCGTCGGTGACGACTGGATCGGGAGCAACGCACGTTCGCTCGCCGATGGCTTCCGCGCCGCAGGCCACGACGTGGTCGTCATCGACAGCACACGCGTCACCCTGCCCGCCCGCCTCTCCGCGTCCTGGACCTACTCGAAGGCGGCTCGACGCCGAGCGCCGTGGGTGGTCGACCGTCTCCATGACGAGATCGATTCGGTGGCGCGCGATTTCCGGCCTGACATGCTGTTCTGCTACAAGACCGTCCACCTCGACCAGGATCGGCTGCTCAATGTCCCGGCGGCGCTTCGTGTTCATTACAGCGCAGACGACGTCGCCAACCCGTACAACATCACCGACGCCTATCTGAAGTCCGAACACCTGTGGGACCTGATCGTCACCACCAAGCGCTACAACGTTCCCGAAGTGCTCGGTCGAGGTGGCAAGGCCGCCCTCTTCGTCTGGAGCGCATACGATCCGGCGTGGCACTTTCCGGCCGCCCGAAGGGGGCGAGACCACCACCGCATCGGCTTCATCGGCGCGTGTCGAGATGACCGGCGAGACCTGATGATTCGTCTCGGGCGCCGCTACGGAGACGACCTGCTGGTGCAGGGTCCGGGGTGGCGAAGGGTGGCCGCCCTGCAGGCAACCCAAGCCGTGGTCACCGGTCCCGCCTACGGGCAGGAGTTCTCCCTCGCCGTAGCCAAGGTCGAGGCCAACCTCGTCCTCCTGAACTCCGACAACCGGGATAGACACACGTGCCGCACCTTCGAGATCCCCGCGGCGGGTGGACTTTTCGTGGGCGAGCGGACCGACGAACACGCCGAGTTGCTCGATGACGGCACAGAGTGTCTGCTCTTCTCCGACGAGGACGAGTTGCACTCGCAGCTGGCCTTGGTCAGGGAACACCCGGAGCGCGCGAGCGGTATCGCCCGCGCAGGGCATCGGCGGATCACCGAGGGCGGCCATCGGTACCTCGACCGCGCACGGCAGATCGTCGAGGAGGTCACATGATGACGTGGCTTCCCGGGGGTGTGGCAGAGGTCTGGATCGTGGCGTCCGCACTAGTCGTCCTGGCCGGTGCTGCGTTCGCCATTCCGGGTATCACTCGGGTCTTTCTCCTGGCGCAGGTCCTGTACTGGAGCATGTCCTACATCGCTCGGCCGGTCCTGTTGCTGGTCGTGGCGCCCCAGCCGCAATTCGGCGACAACGTCGCCGATCCGCGTCTCTACTCGATCGGATACGACCTCGGGATCGCACACGCGTTGCGGCCCGTGGCATTCGGGATGTGGTTCTACGCTTTGCTCGTCGCTGCATTCGCCCTCTGGGTGCGTCTGCGGCCGAATATGTGGGCGTTTCTGACCCGACCGCTGACCGGCAACCGGAATCTGATCCTCACCATGTGGGTCTGTTACGGCATAGGCTCGGCCGCACGACTCTCGGCGTGGGCGAGCGGCGTAGCGGGCAGCGCCGGTGAAACACAGTCCAGCAACCCGGTTCTCGATCTCGTCGGCTTCTTCGCTGCAGTCGGGGCGCTCGGTTTGATCGTGTACGTCGACTCACCGCGACGGTGGGTCACGGTGGCGGTCATCTGCGGGCTCTCCGCGGGCGAACTGTTGTGGTCGGTGCTTTCCGAATCGAAGACCCCGGTACTCGGTGCGGCGCTGGCCATTGCGGTGCGATTCGCTGCTCAGGGCTGGAACTGGCGTAAGACCGTGGGAATCCTCGTCATCGCGGTGCTCGGTGTCGGTGGATTCGGTTGGCTGCAGTCGTTCAAGGCCACGCCGGAGGACCGCCTGGCCGCCACGATGGTCGATGCCGCCTACCCGGCCTCGGTCCGACCGTATCTCAGCATCTTTCGGAGATTCGATCTCCTCGAGGCGGCGACCGATACCTACTTTCTCGCCGGAGAACATTGGTTGACGCCGGGTCTGTATCTGAGCACCGGACTGAAGAGTCTGATCCCCAGTCAGTTGCTCGGTGCAGAAAAACTGCAGTCCGGTACGGCGTGGGCGCAGCAGGTGCGCGGCGTGTCGGTGGACATGACCGATATCTCGGTCTCCCTGGCCGAGGGCAATGTGAACGAGGGATACGCGGTCGCAGGTTATCCGGGCATCGTCTTCGTGATGACGGCGACCTTCGCCCTGCTCGTATTCGGGGTGTACAGCCTCGGTTCGGGTCGGATCGTGCTCATCGTCGCCGTGGGGATGGCGATCGTCGAGTATCCGATCCTGTTCGAGCGCGGTTACCTCGGGATCATGGAGAACCTGGGTAAGACGTTGCAGGCCGGCATAGCGGTCTGGATCATCGGCATCGGGGTCCGGCTGCTGACCCGACCGGCATCGGTGCCACACATCGACGGACTCCTCGGTCCGAATGACCTTGACGACGAACACCATCCCACCGACGACGTCGGGAGAGGGTTCGTCTCCGATTGCGATGCGCTGACCGAAAGGGTCGGCGAAGGAGTAAAGCTGTGAGTGGAGTGGAAATCTGGCGTATCGTGCGGCGCCGCTGGTGGATTGTGGCAGCGACGACCCTGGTGGGTTTGGTCGCCGGCTACGGCTACGCGCATACGACACCGAAGAGTTACCAGGCCACCAGTCAGGTCTATGTGACGATGGCGACCGGAACGTCGGTGAACGACGCATACCAAGGTGCACTCGCGGCGCAACAGCGCGTCGTCGGCTACACACAACTGGTCACCAGCACCTCCGTCGCCGAAGCGGTCATCAACGAACTGTCCCTCCCGGAGACGCCGGCGGAATTGCAGGGCCACCTCAGTGCATCGTTCACGCCGGGTACGGCGTTGATCACCATCAACGTCACCGAAGACAGCGCGGCAGAGGCGAAGGCGGTCAATGACGCCGTGGTCACGCAGTTCCGCGCCCTCGTCGGGCAATTGGAGCGCACGGTGGCGGGGGCGGCGCCTGCGGCGCAGATCAAGGTCGTCAATCCGGCGCTGGAGCCGTCCGGACCGAGCGCCTCCGGCCTGGGGCCTGCGCTCGGTGCTGGTGGTCTCGCCGGGCTGCTCCTCGGCGCTCTGCTGGCACTGCTCGCGTATCGATTCGACAACCGCATACGGACGGCATCCGCGGCCGAGCAGGCTCTTTCCGCGCCGATCGCGCTGACGATGACGCCGTCCTCCGACGATGCGGAGCGGACGCAATCGCGTCGTCTCCGCGATCTGATCTCCCGGGGTGGCACCGGCGCCACGTCCTGCGTGGGGATCGTCGGTCTCGCCGACGCCGATGTGACGTGGGTGGCGCGCGACACCGCGGAGGCCTTCGCCCGATCCGGCAAGGCGGTGGTGGTGATCGACGCCGACCGGGTCGTCGCCGACCACGCTGCCGACGATGATCATCGGGACGCCGTGACGTGGGCGCCCGACGCAGGAGCGGCACTGCCGGAACGGATTCCCGAGTCCGCGGTGACCATCGTCCGACTCGATGTCGACCGCGGTGAGGTTGCGGACGTCATCGTTGGACGGGCGTTCGCCGATGCCGTCGCCGGGTTGGCCGAGCGTGCCGACATCGTGCTGCTGGTGACGCCGCGGGTACGTGACGGAGTCATCGAGCTACCGCCGGCCTCGATGTGCGACTTCGTGATCGGGGTGGTATCCGCCACGGCTGCCCGGCGTGGGCCACTCCGTCGCGCCTATACGCAACTCGTCGAGTCCGGGGTGTCGTTGCGTGCCCTGGTGGTGGCCGCCGCCGCGCCGAAGCGTTCCGCCGGCCCGCAGCGGGCGACGGCGCCTGCGGCCGACGACCCCGACGCGGTGACGTCGCCTGCGGAGGATCACGTCGAACCACAGAATGCCGCAGCAGAAGCGTTCCAGGACGACTCTGCAGCAACGGTCGTCCCGGACGAAGACTCCGCCGATCGGGAGTCACCGGTCGAGGAGGAGTTCGAAGACTCCGCCGAGGTACGTGAAGAGAGCACTCGGTGATCAACGCTGATCAAGAACATCACCGCGGTCTCGGACGCCGACGTGTACTCGGTGCCGTGATCGCCGGCGCTGTGGCGACCGGCCTCGCCGGCTGTGCCGACGGTGACACCGGGGTGAGCAGCGCCGAGCCCGCCGATCTTCCGGTCGTGGGGGCGTTGCGTAATGTCAAGAGTTTCGGTGCCGTCGGCGACGGAAAGGCCGATGACACCGCGGCGATCGGCAAGGCCGTGGCGTCGGGCGAACCCGGCGCCGTGTATCTCCCGGCCGGGACCTACCGGGTGACGTCCTGGCCCGAGATGCCGGACCATCTCTCGATCGTCGGGGACGGCGGGGACCTCAGTCTCGTTCTCTACGAGGGATCTTCGACATTGATCTCCATGGCCGGCAAGCAGCGGATCCGGTTTGACCGGATGGGGATCTGGGTGACCCACCCCAAGGCGACGGCGTTACAACTCGACGGGTGTTTCCGTTGCACTTTCACCGGGGTGGTCGTTCGCGGCGGCCATACCGGCGACACCTATCCGGATTATCTCGGACAGCGAGGAATCGTGTTGAGCGGCAACACCGGCGGCACCGCTCTCATCGACTGCGACATCAACAACTTCGGGGTGGGCATCGAGACCTCGTGCATTCAGAACTACCTCACGTCGTCCAAACTGGCCACCAATCACACCGGAATCCTGGGTACGGGTAACGACGACAACGCCGGGATGGCGGTCACCAACTCCGAGTTCGTCTCGGATACCGGCGCGAACACGACCCAATACCATGTGCGCGTCGACGGGGCGGCCAACGACTGGTGGTTCACCAACGTGTGGTTCGAGGGCGCCGACATCGCCCTCTCGATCGGTCGATCGGGGGTGGGTGGCCCGAGCCAGTTCGGAATGGTCAATTGCAAGGTGGCAGCTCGGACCCGCTGCATCGAGCTCGATCATTGTCGTCAGCCCTATCTCGCGAATGTCATCTTCGACAGCGACGACCGCACCGCCCCCGAAGAACTGCGCATCGACGCCGGTGACTGCCCTGAGGGAACCGCGGTGAATCTGATCTCGTCGTCGTCGGACACCATTGCGGGATCGGTGTTCCCCAGTGGGTGGAATGTGCTGGGGCGTGGGTCTTTTTCGCCCGCACCCGTGAGCGGGACCCTGGTGACGCAGGGTGGTGGAGTGGGCCAGGACGCAATCCAGGTGCGGTGTACGAATGGCGGGGTGCAAGCTGCAGTCCTGTCCAATGGCACGTGGCTGTCCGATGATCCGAACGCCGGCATCGTCCTCAAGGATGCCAAGGGTGGCTACTGGCGCCTTGTCGTGACCCCGGACGGACGGATGACCACCGACTCCCTGGGATCGGTGAGGCCGCGATGAGCGCCGGGACGGGCACACCACGTGTGGCGCTGGTGCACGAGCGGTTCACCGAGATCGCGGGTTCCGAGCACGTCGTCGAGCAATTGGCACTGCAATGGCCCGATGCCCCGGTGTTCGCATCGCTGTCGAGACCGGGCGGGGTGCCCGAACCGATCCGTGACCGGCTCACGACGACCGCGCTCGAGCGGGCCTACCGAGCACTGGGCGAGAGGTCATACGCGCCGTGTATGCCCCTGATGGGCAGGGCATTTCGAACTCTGTCATTGGAGGGCTTCGACGCGGTCGTGGTCAGCCACCACGCTTTCGCCATCCAGGCGGCACTGGCCACCTCCGCGCCGGTCGTCGCCTATGTCCATAGCCCCGCGCGTTGGGCGTGGGACGTCGAGTTCCGCAAGCAGGAGGCCGGTGGGCGCGTCGCGGATGCCGTCCTGGCGGGTTTGGCGGCTGCGGCGCGCAAGGGGGAGTTGTCCGCACGGGATCGCGCGACGGTGCTGGTGGCCAATTCCCATGAGGTACAACAACGGATCTCGCGCTGGTGGGGCCGGGAGTCCGAGGTGGTTCACCCGCCCGTCGATACCGAGGGCTACACTCCCGATCCCGGTGTCGACCGCGAGGATTTCTTCCTTCTCGCAGGCCGGCTGGTGCCCTACAAGCGACCCGACATCGCGATCACCGCTGCGCGGCGTGCCGGGGTGCGACTCGTGGTTGCCG
>NZ_MVPX01000555.1:0-3378 GCF_002043085.1 Gordonia sp. i37
GGCACGTGCCCTGCTCATGCCGGGGATCGAGGACTTCGGGATCGTTCCGGTCGAGGCGATGGCCACCGGCACACCGGTCATCGCACTCGGCGCAGGTGGCGCCCTCGACTCGGTCATCCCCGAGCTCAGCGGTCAGCTCGTCGCTCCGGGTACCGATGACGAAGTGATCGAGTCGTTCGCTGACGCACTCACCACCTTTCGTCCGTCGGACTACGACCCGAGCCGCGTGCGCGGATGGGCCGAGGGCTTCTCACGGCGCAATTTCCGAAACAAGATGCGTGCCATAGTCGATCGGTCAGTGGGGTTCTGATGTCACTCTCGGTGTGTATACCCGCTCACAACGCTGCCCGTACCCTGCAGGCCACGCTCGACTCCGTCCTGCGAAATGATGCGGAGTTCGAGTTGGTGGTCGTCAACAACGCCAGCAGTGACGCCACCGAGGAGATCGCCAGGTCGGTGTCGGATCGGCGGGTCGTCGTCCACTCCACCGACGAGTTCCTGAGCATCGGCCATTCGTGGAACAGAACGGTGTCGCTCTCGACGGGCAGCCTCGTGAAGGTCGTCTGCGCAGACGACCTGATCGAGCCCGATGCCCTCGACCGGCAGTCGTCGGTCATGGCCGACGATTCGGTCACCTTGGCCGCGTCCCGTTACGACGTCATCGATGAGTTCGGGAACCTCGAGGAATCGGGACTCGGACTGCAAGGGCTCGAAGGGCATCGCGACGCACGTGCGGTGTTCCGCACCGTCGTCCGTGAGGGACCGGCCGGTTTCGGCCCGACGGCGGGCGCCATCTTCCGGCGAGAACTGTTCGACCGGGTTGGCGGATTCCGTGGTGACCTCGTGTTCCCGATGGATGTCGATCTCTTCGCACGGATCGCAGCGTTCGGCCGGTTCTACGGTGATCCGGGCGCGCTCGCCTCGTGGCGCAACTCGAGGTTCAATCTCTGCGCGCAGACGACGTCGCAGTCGAAGCTGGCCGAGATGTTCCACGGCAATCGTCGTCTGCGCGCGGAGCATCCCGATCTGGTGTCCGCGGCGGACGTGTTACTCGGGGATCTTCGATTGTTCAACGCTGGGTTGACGCGTGTGGGAGCGCGCGTGGCAAGGATGGTGAATCATGGCGCACAATGACTTTCGAGGTTTTGTGAACGTCCGGATCGGTCCGCGAGTGCTCGCCGGACACGAGATCACCCTGCGGTCGGCTCGGTTCGACGATTTCGATGACTGGCGGCGTATCCGGCTCCGGGACCAGCCACGGATCGAGCCATTCTGGATCACCGACCCGGCACCCTGGAGTGAGCGCCACACCCGGCGTCGCTGGGTGCGGGAGTGCCTCGAATCACGCACCGCGGCAAAACAACAGACCGCACTGTCGCTCGTCATCGATGTGGACGGGCGGCTTCGTGGGCAATGCGGCCTCAGCGAGGTCGACTTCCATCAGTCCAGCGCAGAACTCGGTGCATGGGTGGATGCCGAACTGCCGGGCGCCGGTGCGCTCGCGGTGGCCATGCTCATCGATCACGCTACGCGGGAGTGCGGTCTGACCCGGGTCATCGCCATCAATCGCGGTGCGGAGTCTCCCGCGGGACGGCAATGTAAACGGCTCGGAGCGCGGGTCGAGGCGGTGATGGCCGAGGCCCTTCACGTGGGCGGCGAACGCCGCGACCACACAGTGTGGTCGCTGCGCGCAGACGACCTACCGCCGAACGGCTTGGCGAACACGGTGCTCGGAATGTACGAGAATGCGCCCACTCGCAGCAGCTCGGAGCACCCCGCGCCGAGCCGTCGCCGTGCGCATCTCGGAGCCGGCATGCTGGTTGCGCGGGAACGACTTCGGTACCTGGCCGGACAACTGCGGCGCGAGTGGCGCGATCGAAGGCAACCCACCGCGCCCGACCTCGGACGTCCCGGCGTGGACCCGATCATCTTGCGTGCGCAGCGCCGGACCAGTGGGGAGAGCGTGACGGGGACCGACTACGACGTGCTCGTCGACGGCCGATTCGTCGGTCGGTGCGGTCTGCGCACGACCGATTGGGTGCGGTCGACCGCCGAACTCTGGTTGTCGATCGCGTCCAGCGCACGAAACGCGAACATCGAAGCGGCAGAGCGTGATGCGGGGGGAAGTGATGAGACGGCGCGTAATGAGGAGGCTGCGCAGCCCCTCCACGCGCGTCTCCTCGGCATCCTCCTGCGTCACGTGTTCGACGATCTCGGCATGCACCGTGCGGCCCTCCTGCTCCTGCCGTCCGATACCGCGGAACTCGCAGCCGTCGACGACGTCGGGATGACTCGTGAGGGATCGGCCTACGCAAGCATCGATCTGCGAGGACGACGCGGAGACCATGAACTCTGGGCGATCATCGCGCCCACCTGGCGCCGACAGGCATCGGACCGATCGACGGGTAAAGGCTATGCACGAACATCTGAATAACCCACATCTGTCTGCCCCGGTTCAGCCGGGAGAATTGATTTCCCGCATGTCCCGAAACACCGCAGGCGCGGGCCGTCGCGGGATTTCGGCGCTGGCTCCCCATCGCCATGATCCGGTCCTCGCCGCCCTGGATGCACTTGTGCTGATCGCGCTGGCGGTACTCGCCGGCCTCCATTCGGGTGGAACGGAATTGGGTCTGGGGATCGCAGCTGCGGCGGCCGTTGTCGCGGCACTGGACATGGCCGGACTCTACCGGCCACGCCTGACCCTCTCGGCGCTCGACGACCTGCCGCGATTGGCCGGTTGGTCGATCGTCGCGTGTGCATTGATCGTCACGGTGATTCGACCGGGAGTCGAGATCGGGCGCGCGATGCTCTACACCGCCGCGATCTGTTTCGTCCTGTTCGCCCTGCGGGTGTTCTATTACGCCGCCGTCCGCATGCGGCGCAGCCGCAGTGGCTCGCGTCGCATGCGTTCTGCCGTGATCGGGGACGGCATGATCGCAGTCGAACTGATCGAGGCGACTCGCGAGCAACCCGGTCTCGGGGTCGATCTGGTGTTGGCGGTCAGTGTCGACCCGATGGATGAGCTAGCGGCGACCGGCGTTGCGATCGAGCAGTCGGGCACCGGGATACGCAAACTCGTCGACGAGTACGACATCGACGCATTGTTCGTGTCGTTCAGTTCGGTTCCGGATTCGTCCCTGGTGTCGCCGCTGCGTGAGTGTGATGAACTCGACTGTGAAATCTTCGTGGTACCGCGACTTTTCGAGTTCACCGCGCTGAACAAGGACATGGACCGCATCCACACGATCCCGTTGATCCGACTGCGCCGCGACGCCGTCCGAACGTGGTACTGGAAGCTCAAGAGGGTCTTCGACCTGACCTTGGTGAGCGTCGCACTGATTGTCGCGAGTCCGTTCCTCGCCGGTATCGGCTGGGCGG
>NZ_MVPX01000556.1:0-13828 GCF_002043085.1 Gordonia sp. i37
CCCCCCGCCCCCCCCAGCCACGAACACCACCGTCGCCAGCATCCCGAAGGCGAAGTTGTCGCTGGAGGCCACGAAACTGCGCAGTACGACGGCCGCCCAGTTGGGTCCCCAGTTGGCCTCGATGGTGGTGGTGATGCCCGCGCGGTCGGTGAGCCAGGCGGCCAGGATCTTCCCGGCGATCCCGAGCACGATGAGGATCGCCGGTGGCGCGAGGACGAGGGCGGCGAGGTTGGTGCCGAATCGTCGCCGCAGGAACCACATTGCCGCGCCGAACACCGGAAGGCAGGCGTAGAAGACGAGTTCGAGGGTCAGCGACCAGGACGGGCTGATGCCGGTCTGCAGATAGTGCGGGAAGTAGGACTGCAGCAGGGTCAGGTTGGTGGCGAGCAGTCCGGGGTCGGTGATCATGCCGGTACCCGCGTCGGTGCCGGTGTGGCTCGACGCCCACTCGTTGTGCAGGAACGAAGCCTGCAGCGCGAAGTTCACGATGAGGAAGATGACGAGATAGCCCGGGAACACCCGCAGCAACCGATGAATGACGTAGGCGCGGGTGTCGGGCTGGGTCTGCTTGTGCTGCAGCAGGGCTCGCACATACGGCAGATACAGCAGGAAACCCGACAGCGCGAAGAAGAAGATCAGCGCCTGCCCGAGCATCGCCAGACCGCCCTTGGCCATCGTGTCCGGGGAGCACTGATTGGCCACGTGAACGATGAGGACCGCCCAGCACGCCACACCGCGTGGTCCGTCGAGTCCGCGGATGCGGCCGGCCTTGTAGGCCGGGGGGCTCACGGGGTCCGCGGGCGACGCGGCAGGCGTGACGTGCGGCTGCCGGCGGTCGGCGAGTTCTTCGGTCATCGTTGCTCACTCCCGGGGGCGGTGCCGCATGTGGAGAAGGCCGGCTCGTCGTCGAACCTGTTGAGAATCCAGCCGACAACGCTGTCGCCGGCGACGCCGCCGTGGTCGGCGTCCGGTTGGAATTGCGATTGCAGCGTGGCGCCGTTGGCGCATGCCGACCCGATCGCGGCGGCGGTCCATCGCGAGTCGATCAACTGGTCGCGCCCGCCGTAGAGCACCAGCATCGGTGCGGCCGGGCGTTGGTCGGGTACCGCGCGCCGGGCCAGCAATGCGGTGAGGGCGGCGGCGTCGACCGGTGAGTCCGGCGTCAGATCGTCAGGACTCAACGATCGCAGGATGCTCGCCCGTGCCTGTGCGTGCACCGGAAGGCATTGGGCGAGTTCGTCCCAATGGCTCTGGGCCGCACCGCGCACGTACTTGCCGAGGTCGAATCCGGGGTTCTCCTGTTGCACGGCGAGGATCAGCCAGGTGTAGAGGCCGTACTGGTCGAGGGTCAGTTGTCGTCGGGTGGCCAGATCGACCAGACCGGAGAACTGCGCGGCCGGTGACAGACTCGCCGTCCCCCGCAGATCGAGTCCCGCTCCGTAGGTGCCGGCCAGCGTGTTGGCCGCCCACACCGCCTGTCCGCCTTGGGAACCGCCGAGCGCGGCCCAGCGGGTGGAGACCCCGGGCACCAGCGCCCGGGCGGCCCGGACACCGTCGATGACGTTCATCCCCTCGGTGCGCGCGTCGAGGTAGGGGTGGGTGGGATCGCTGCTGCCGGGGTAGCCGAGGCCCTGATACTCCGGCACGACCACCACGTACCCCTGCTCGAGCCATGCCGCGGCGGTGGCGGCGAGATCACCGAGCGTCGGGTCGAGGGTCACGCCGCATTCGCCGAGAAGTCCGGTGGTGCCATGGGCGAGGACGACGGTGTCCCACCCGTCGGCGGGACGCGCGGAGGACGGGACGAACACCGCACCCCACACCGTCGTCGAGGCTCCGGTGCGACCGTCGGTGGACGCGTACCGGATTCGCAGCGCGGTGCTCGCCTGCGCGGTCACGCGGCGGTCGAGGTACGGCATGGTCTGCGCGGCGCGCAGCGCACCCGGTCCGGTGCCACTGGTGTTGACGTCGTAGGCCACGCCGGGGTCCCCGGTGTCGGTCGGAGCGGGGTCGGGGTTCGACGAACATCCGGTGGCGACGACGGCGACGATCACCAGGATCGCCAGCCACCATCCCGCGAGACGGCGCGAAGGTGCGGCGCCGGCCGCTGCGTGGCCGGCCGGCTCGCGAATGTCTGTCATCGGTCGGCCCCCATCGCCGGTTCACGCACGCGGACAACTGCTTCCCGCGGTGCCTCGATGACGTCGCGGGAGATCCCGACGCCCAGGACGCACACACTCGAGAGCACCACTCCGAGGACGAGCGCGGTCAGCAGCGTCGTCGAGATCCCGGGTGACATCGACCTCGCGGACGAGCCGGCGTCGATCACCTCGGCGTCGTATTGCGGCATGCCGTCGGTGCGGCTCCATTCGAGTTCGGTGACCAACCCGGCAAGGTTCGTGCCGACCCCGCGGGCCAGCGTCTGCGCGGCGTCGGCGGTCGGGCCCTTCGCGACGACGGTGAGCACGGCGCCGTCGCCGTAGGGCAGCACCGTGATCCGGCTGCGCAGTGTGGCGATGTCGGCGCCGCCGAGGGCGCCGGTGGCGTCGGCGAGGCGCGTGCGACCGAGGACCTGATCGGAGACGGCGAGGTCGCTGTAGCTCGAGATACGCAGTCGCCCGGCCAGATCGGAGGCCTGTGCCGCCGACACCGTCGCCGGCCCGGTCGCGGTGACCAGCAGCCGTGCCTGCGACTCGTAGGAGTGCGGCAGGAAGACGAAGGCCACGAGTCCGGCCACCACCGCCCCGAGGGTCGCGGCGGCGATCACCGGCAGACCGCGGACCCACAGTGCGGCGTAGTCGGCGGGTGTGCGGTCGCTGGGGGATCTCATGGCAGGTCACCACAATTCGCCGGTGGGGTGGGTCCGCCGTTGACGAGGCTGCGCATCCAGGCGACCGACTGGCTGGAATCGAGTGTGGCGTGGGTTTCACCGATACGTTTGATGGCCTGTATGTGACCGCCCTGCCGACACGACTGTGCGATCACGCGGGCGGTCCACGGCCAGTCGATCAGCGGGTCGTCGGAGCCGTACATGATGAAAAACGGTTTGCCACCGAAGTTCCCGGTACCCAGCGGGAGACCGGTGCGATCGAGCCACGTGAAGAGGCGTTTGGCGGCCGCTGCCGTCCTGGGCCGCAGGTCCTGCGGTCCCAGTGACGCGGTGGCACGCAACGTTGTCTCGAGGTTCTCCGCGGGGATGCAGTTGAGCACGTCCTCCCACACCGACTTCGCATACGGCGATCGGTAGTCGTCGGCGTTGAACTGATCGGGTAGAACCCGCGACAACGAGTCGATGAGATAGGCGAACAGCGGGTACTGGTCGCGGGTGAGGGTTCCCGCCTCGGCCTTGGTGACCAGATCCCGCATGTTCGACACCGGGACCAGCCCGACCGTACCGAGCAGGTCAAGACCGCCGCCGTAGGAGTCGGCGAGATCACCTGCAGCCCACGCCGCCATTCCACCGAGCGACACCCCGTAGGAGATCCACTTGTCCGACAGTGACGGATAGGTGGCGCGGGCCGCGCGCACCGCATCGATCATGTTGTAGCCATAGGTGCGTGCGTCGAGGAACGGGTTGTCGGCGTTGTTCATGCCGAGGCCCTGATAGTCGGGCATGGCAACGGCGAAACCGTTGTACAACAGCGCCGCGATGATGACGTCATTGCCCAAGAGATTGGTGTAGCGCGAGGGACCGCATTTGGACCGGACGCCGGAGTTACCGTGGCCCAGTGCGACAGTCACCCATCCACCGGCGGGGGGCCGGCCGCCGGGGACCGCGACGACCCCGGACACCACGGTCGGTTGACCGGTGATCCCGGAGGTGGACCGGTATTCGACGCGATGCACGACGGCACCGAGTTCGGTGATCGGCGCAATGTCCTCGGTGCCCGCCATGCCCACGGTCAGCACCGAGCCCGTTGCCGATCCGCCGGCGGCACGATCGACACTCGGCGCGGGCTCCGGCGTCACCAGCGGTGACCCGGGGACATCGGGGGCCAAGGCGATCGCCCCGGGTTGGTCGTCGCGGGCGGCACACGCCGACGCACCGAGAATCATGGTGGCCGCCAACACGATCATCGTCCTCCATCGCCGACGCGGCCCACCCGGGGTGCTGTGAATCCGGTGCTGGTTCACCGCGACTCACGCAGTGCGGGCTCGGGCACTGCCGACCCGGTGGCCGTCGATCCGGTGGCCGTGGGTTCGGGCGTCGGCTCCGGGGAGTCCGCGGACGAGCGGTCGGCGTCGGTCCTCGCCGGGGTGGCGGCGTCGGCCGATGATGCACGGCGAGCCGGTGCGCCGAAGGTCAGTACCGTGCCGATCACCGTGCCGACGGTGCCGAGGGACTCCACCGCGGCGCGCAGCGCCGACCGCGTGGTGCGCCCACGGCGGGCGACGACGACGACACCCTCGGCCAGCCCTGCGATGGCGCGGGCGTCCGGACCGAGCGCCCCGGCGTCGACGACCACCACGTCGAAGTGCTGACGCGCTTGTGCGAGAACCGTTTCCAGCCGGTGCGAACCCAGCAGTTCCCCTGGCGACGGGGGCACGGGACCGGCCGGCAGGAAGGCCGGCGTGGAGGTGGTGAGGACCTGCCCGAGCAGGTCGGACTCTCCGGTCAGGATGGTCGACAGGCCGGCGTTCGCCCCGGCGGCGAGGTGCGCCGTGAGGGACGGGTCACGCAGATCGCCGTCGATGAGCACCACCGATTGACCCGACCCACCGATCTCGGCGGCGAGATTGGCCGCGACACTCGACGTGCCGACGCCGGCGCCGGAGCCGACGACCGCGAGAACTCGTGGTGCCGCACCGTCGGGAGTGCGTTTCGCGCCGATGAACCTGACGTTGTTGCGCAGGTCGCGGTAGGCGTCGCCCTGGGGATCGTGCGCGAGGTCGGTGATGAGCGGGGCCTCGGCGCGGGCCGGTTCGTCGGCGATCACCGCGAGGACCGGAAGGTCTGCGGTATCGGCAAGGGCGAGTGGGTCGTTGACGCGTCGACGGGCCCGCAGACCGAGCCCGAGCGCGACGACGAGTCCGAGGAGTAGACCCACCACGGCGCCGAGGGCGGTCAGCAACCACCACGCCGGCCCAGCAGGCACACCGGGCAGCGATGCCTCGTCATAGACGATGGCGGTGGCCGCGGGTTCACCACCACGCCGGGAGGTCTCGAGTTCTTGGACGACGGCGACCGTCTCTCGGGTGACCGCCGCGGCCTCCGACTGGGCGCGGGCGGCCGAACCGGCGCTCACCGAGATGTCGAGGATGACGGTCTTGTCGATCGGGGTGGCCGTCGTCGACGCCTTCAGGTCGGCGGCACTCACCTGGCCGTTGAGGGCACGTGAGGCACGTTCGGCGACCTGGTCGCTGGTGGCGACCTGGGCGTAGGAATTGACCCGCGCCTCGGCGAAAAGGTTGTTCTGGTAGGACTCCCCGACCGATGTGCCGCCCTCCGCGGAGACGAAGAGCTTTGCCGTCGACACATATTTGACAGGCTGGATGAACATTCCGTAAACAAATCCGGCAGTGGCGAGAATCACCATTCCGGCAATCAGCACCCACCAGAACTTCACGAGAATGTGAACGTATTCCCGAACAGCCACCGGGCAAGCTCCTTTCAGTCGGCCAGACCCACCTCTAAGCCTCAGCCGCAGTGACCTTTTCGGGTCCAACCGGCGAATTCAGACATTCGCCGACCCGGATGGCACTTTCGCAGACCATAGTCCACAACCGCCGACAACGCACTCGGAGAGTTGAATGCCCAAGAAACACCCTCACCGATGCGTCGGGCGCCATTGGTCCGGCATTCTTCGGCGTGTGAGCAGGGAGCGATCATGTAAGGATGCTCCTCGTGGGAACAGTGCGCGCAGCGACAATCGTGGGTGCGGTGTCGGCGATCACTTTTGCCGCCGTCATCGCCGGGCCGACGCCGACCCAACTGCTGATGCTGCTCGCCATCGTCATCGTGGGTACCTACATCGGACTGGCGCATCCCACCTGGTTGTTGTGGGCACTGGCCGCCGTGCTCGCCTGCCTGCCCGCCGGATATGTGCCCGGCGTGCATCTGCCGCTCATCTTCGCGATGACCTCGGCGGTGTTGCTCGCCACCGTCGTTCATCCCCCAGCCGGGTCGTCCACTGCCTGGTCGTCCACTACCTGGTGGTCCACTGCCGGGTCCCCCACTGCACGGTTCCACATCGCGCTGCAGCCGTTGGACCGATTGCTGATCCTGTTCGCGCTGATCGCGATTCCGTCGGTGGTGTTGACGATGACCGGACTCGCCGACATCGTCGAGTACGCGAAATGGGCGACGGCGGTGTTGTTGATCGTCGCCCTGAGACGCCTCCCCGGATCGCAGCTGGCCACCTTCGGGCGGGTGTTCGTCGGTGCCACCGCGGTGTCCGGCCTGATCGGCCTCATCATGCTGACCGTCGACACCGGTGGCAAGACCTTCAGCCTGCTCTCGCCGTTCGGGTACACCCCGGCATCGGCGGGACGATTCGTCTACACCGGCGCCACTGCGATCCCGCGTCTGTCGGGAACTTTCATCGACCCGAACGCCGCAGGCATCGGCCTGCTCGCAGCACTGATGATCTGCCCACTGGTGTTCCGCGGACGCACCCGCTGGCTGCTGGGACTGTTCCTACTCGTGTGCATCGCCGGCACCCTCAGCCGTGCGGCGTTGTTCTCGGTGGTCCTCGGCGTCCTCCTGATGCTGTTGTTCCACACCATGTCCGGACGCGCCCGCGGATACATCGCCGGATCGATGGTCGCCGGAATGGTGGTCCTCGCCGCGGTCCCGGCGTCGCGACACCGGATCTTCTCGTCGTTCGGTTCCGGCGACACCGGCTCGTCGGCGCGCGGCGACGCGTTGCGCGACTACCCGGCGAACATGGCCGGCCACTGGCTTCTCGGACACGGCTGGGGCATACCGGAGTTCAAGGACCCCTCGCTGGCGTTCACCATCAACTACGTCGCCAATGCACCATTGCTTGCGATTTATCGTGGTGGTCTGTTCGTCGGGATCGTGTTCACCGTCGTCATGCTGTACTGCTGCCGGCTGGCGTATCGATGCCTGCGACACACCCGCTGGGAGCCGGCCTTCTTCGGCGGGTGTTTCATCGGGTTCTTCGTCCTGGGCATGCAACTGGACTTCAGTACCGTCACCATCCCCGTGTCGGTGACCGATCTGTCGGTGATGATCGCGTTTCTCGCGTTCGCCCAGCGGTTTTCGACGTCCGACGAGTCCGTCTCGGCCCGCGCGACGGCCCGGGCGACATCGGTCGGCGCCGGTTAGGGCCGGATGCGCGCGTACCTACGGCGGCATCGCACCCTGCGTCGGGCGTTGATCGTCGGTGTGGTGACCGCGCTCCTGCTCGGTTCGGCGTTCTGGGTCGTCGGGTATTTCCTGTTCTACCGGTCCCACGAGGACACCCTGCGCCGCGCGGACGCCATCGTGGTCCTCGGCGGCGAACACGACGGGCGGGAACAGTACGGGATCGACCTCGCCCGACGCCGCTACGCGCCGGTGGTGCTGCTCTCGGACCCGTACAACCGCTTCGAGGGGAAGGTCCCCGACCCGGTGATGGATCGCGCGTGCGCCGCGAGTACCGCTGCGGTGCAGGTGATCTGCTTCGTCCCGGAGCCGGGCACCACGGTCGGTGAGGCGATGTTCGCGACCAGGATGGCACGCGAACACCGGTGGCATTCGATGATCGTCATCAGCTGGCGCTTCCACCTCGTGCGTGCCCGGATGATCTTCGATCAATGCGGTGCCGACGGTGTGGTGATGCGGGCGGTGCCCCGCGACTATCCGTCGTCGGTCCTGTACTGGGGCGCCAACTTCGCGTACCAGTACGCGGGTCTGGCGAAGGCCGCGGTCGTCGGGTGCGATCGGTGAGATCACGAGCAGTGAGACTACGAGCAAGGGGATCAGTCATGCGACGACGCATTTCCAGCGTGTCCCGCCGAGCGGTCCAGGCCGCCACCGCCGTCGCGGTGTGCGCTGCCGCGGCGTTCGTGGCCGCACCGCCCGCCGCGGCGCTCAGCCCGGATCAGTTGCGCCCCAACTGCACCTGGGCGAGCGAGGCCGACGAGGCAGCCGCTGTGCAGACCTGCGCGGTGTACTCGGCAGCGATGAACCGGATCGTCCTGGTGCAGATCCGGCCGTCGACGTTGGCGGCCGGGTCCGCCGAGCACGCCGTCTACCTGCTCGACGGCATCAGCGCCCCCGATACCCGCAGCACCTGGGCCGACGCCGACAGCGGCGCCCTGGCCGCCTACAGCAACTCGTACAACCTGGTGATGCCCGCGGGTGGGGCCGGGACGTGGATGACCGACTGGCAGTCCACACCGGCCGGCGCGACCGGCACCCCGGGGGCGTCGGCCGAGTGGGAGACCTTCCTGTCGACCGAGTTACCCGCCTACCTCGCCGACGACTTCTCCGTCGAGCCCGGCGGCAACGCGATCGTCGGCCTGTCGATGTCGGGTGGGCCCGCGCTCACCATTGCACTCGATCACCCCGAGATCTTCACTGTCGCGCAGTCACTTTCCGGTTTCTACCAAACCAATAATCCCGTCGGATGGTTCGTGATCCCGGCCATCCAGAGTTACGTCACCGGCATCGCCAACGGCAACACCGCGATGTGGGGAGATCCGCTCGGCCCGACGAGCACGTGGTCGGCGCACGATGTCTCGGCCCGAATCGGCGAGATCACCGCCTCGGGTCAACGCATACTCATCACCACCGGCATCGGAGTGCCACTGCCGCAGGACTTTCTGATCATGGCCATCACCGGCAACCCCGTGGCCTTCGTCAGCGGCGTGGCGATCGAACTCGGGGCGCTCGCCTCCACGCTGGCCCTCAACGCCCAGGCCGTCCTCTACGGGTTGCCCGTCGACTTCTCCTACACCGTCGGATTGCACAGCTGGACGCAATGGTCGGCGAACGCCGGGGCCGACGCGGCGGCGGTGGAGTCCGCTCTCGCGACGGCGAATTCACCGACGACATCGAGCACGGCCCCCCGGACGTCGACCGCCGGTGCCGCAGCGATCGTGAGTACCACGGCGATCGCGAGTACCACGGCCACGACCACCGTGCAGACCAGTGCGGCGGTGAGTTCTGCGGGGACAACAACCACGGGGAGCAGTCCGTCCGGCGACGCCGGTCCGGATGTGGCGTCCTCGGGTTCGGCCGTATCGAGCACGGCGAGGCCGACATCGACGGCGCCCTCGGTACCGTCCGCTGACCCGATCCTCGCGCCCGGTACCGACTCCGCGTCGGTGCCCACCGCTTCGACGGCTCACTGAACCTCGCCGGGTCCTTCACACCGGCATTCATTCTCTGTTCACGAAAAACAACGGAAATGGGCGGCGCTCGATAGCGCGCGCCAATTCACAGCATTCCGTGTGGCGCATTCTCACGCCATTTGATATCAATTGACATCAGAGGCGGACCGGCAGTCCACGTACGGTCCATTCATTTGAGGACGGTCCATGCGGAATCGTAGTCCAGTCATGTCGTCCACACGGGTCGCCGCATTGTGTGCCACCGCAATTCTCGGATTCGGGACGGTGTCGAGCGCGCCCTTCCTCACCATCCCGCCCGTCGCGTCGGTGATCAGTCAGGCGTCGCCAGTGCCGATTCGCCTGGTGGCCGTGATCGATCAGAGTTCGACGACCATCGGCATCGCCGATTCCTCGCTGTACGGCCTCGACTCGGCCACGTTGGACACCACGCTGGACCACATCGCCTCACTCGGGGTGACCAGTGTCCGGGTGGCGATCCCGTGGATGAGTGTGGAGGCCAGGGAGGGGACCTACGACTGGACGCAACTCGATGCGCTCGTATCGGCGGCACAATCGCGCGGAATCAGCATCGTCGCCACCCTGACCGGAACGCCGTCGTGGGCGGGAAATATCATCAATGGTCATTTCGATCCCGACGAGTACGCCGATTTCGTCAGTGCGGTGGCCACCCGGTACGAGAATGAGATCAGCGGCTACGAGATCTGGAACGAACCGAATGCCGCACTGTTCTACAACCCGATCGACCCGACGTCGTATGCCGCATTCCTCAAAGACGCCTACTCCGCGATCAAAGCCGCCGACCCGAACGCCCTCGTGATCGCGGGAGTCCTCGGGGCGACGACCACGACGGGCGCCGCACTCGATCCCGTGACCTTCGTCCAGGAGATGTATGCGGCCGGGGCCGCGGGCTACTTCGACGCGTTGTCGTTTCACCCGTACCAGTTCTCCGAGGAGTACAGCGAGAACGATCACGCGGACTCCCCGGCCAGCCAGGTGACCGCCATCCAGGCGCTGATGGCCCAGTACGGGGATGCGGCGAAGAAGATCTGGATCACCGAGTACGGCGAGCCGACCACCGGGAGCTACACCCAAGCGCAGCAGGCGGCGTTCATCCAGGACTTCATCGAGGCCTGGCAGAACCAGACCGGTGCTGGACCGATCTACATCTACACCACGCGTGACACGGATACCGGCTCGTCGAACGTCGAGGACAACTTCGGTTTGTACGAGACCGACTGGACCCCCAAACCCGCCGCCCAGGTCCTCGCCGATCTGATCGCCCAGTACTCCGGAAGCGGCTCGGCCACTCAGGATCTCGGTCAAGCACTGGCGACCGCGCTGCAACAATGGGTCACCCAGCTTGCGCAGTCGCAACTCGCCGCGATCCAGCAGCTCTGGCAGGACCTGGCCAGTGCACTGCAATCGATGTTCGGCGTCTCCGCGACGACCACGACCCAGACGGTGGCCACGGCCGCCGCGCTGAGCACCGCGGCCGGAGCCATTGCGGCGACGTCGGCAGCTGCGACACCTGTTGCCACGACATCTGCTGCTTCGACATCTGCTGCGGCGTCGACGACCTCGACGACGACCGAGAGTTCTGTGCCCACCACGACGGCTGCGGCGTCGACGACGTCGGCGGCGCCCACCGCGTCGAGTTCTTCGTCGGCAACCACGACCGGGACCACTGCTCCGGAGACCACTGTTCCGGAGACCACTGTTCCGGAGACGACTGTTCCCGCGACGACCGTTCCCGAGACCTCGGCGCCGGCCAGCTCGGCCACTGCGTCGAGCGCCACCTCCGCCCCCACTGCCGACGCGACCCCCTCAGCCGCCGACAAGTCCTCCGCCACAAGCGAAACAACTTCCTCCGCGGGTGGTTCGGCGACCGTGCCCACCGCGTCGAGTGCGTCGTAGTCGGTCGAACGCGCCGTAGGCGGCGAGACCGGTTCAGCGCGCGGAGGTCACCGTCACGATCGCCGACGGTTCGCTGTTGGTGCACAGTGCCGAGGTCATCGTCCGCTGATTCGCGGTGCCGTGGATCGGGCCGCTGAAACACAGCCATGACCCCGACTTGTGTCGATGATCACCGTCGCCGCGAAGTGCGGCCGCAAAAACCTCGTCCATCACTCGATTGGCCTCGGCGCACGTGACACCGTCGGCGACGACCACATGTCCTGCGGGATCGCCGTGGAGCGGGTTGCAGGTCGTCGGCGTCCCGACCGCGATCGTGGATATCGCTGTGTCGGAGGCATTGTCGGCCCTGGTCGGTGCGCCACACGACGCCACGGCCAGCGTCACGGCCGCCGCGGTCAGTGCGGTGACAGCCCGCGCTGCGGTGCCGCGCACGGTGTGTCGCGGCATATCAGCGCCGCAGCACCGTCGCGGCATACTTGGGCTTCCAGTCGACCGTCAGCAGGGCACCGAAGTGGTCTTCACGATTGGCCGGAGAGGTGCCCGCATCGCGCACCGAGTAGATGAAAGCCGGTCCGCAGTAACCGGTTCGGGCAGCGGCAGCCAGGACGTCGGTGATCTGACGGGCCTGCGCACGCTGGGTCACCATGTCGGTGACGCCGAATCCGATCGGTGCGGTGCCCCCGGCGGGCAGGGTGGGCGCGCCGATCTCGGTGAGCCAGATCTTCTTGCGTGCGTCGCCGTGGCGCACCATGACCGCGCGGATTCCGCCGACCTCGGTCCAGCCGTTGGGGGTGGCGGTGATGCCGCCCGGGAACACATACGGGTGCATGGCGAGCGCGTCGAAGAAGCGTTGTGCACCGGCGGCATACATGGACGCAACGAATCCCGACGCGCCGGCACCGGGGCTCAGCCCGGCCGCGACGACCGTCGAATTGGGTTGCACCGCTTTGATGGCCACATACGCTGCCCGCAGGAGCGCGGTGTACCGCGCGGGATCGGGTGCCTGTGCACCCCAGAACAACGGCAGGTTCGGCTCGTTCCAGATCTCATGGTCGGTGACGTCGGGGTATCGGGCGATGAATGCCTTCATGAACCTGCCCAGGGCGGCCGGATCGGCGGGCGGGGCATAGATACCGAGCGGAGCGGAACCACGTGCCCACTGCGGGGTGGTCAGCACGTTGGAGAGCACCCGTAGATGATGTCGGCGGGCGGCGCCGATGACGCGGTCGGGGACGCTCCAGTCATACTGTCCTCGAACGCGTTCGATGGTGGACCAATCGACCATCACCCTCAGCCAACCCGCACCGGTCCGCGACACCGCGTCCAACTCCCGGTTGATGGTCGCTGCAGACTGGGTCAGCGGCGAACTGCCCTGCGCGAAGCCGTATCCGGCGGCCGGGGCGAGCACCGAGGCCTGCGCGCGTGGTGCTCCGGAGACCATGCCGGCCACGATCGCCAGGACCATGGCACAGACCATCAACGGGGCAGCGATTCTCCGGGTTCTCGACGCATGACGCGGTCGACACGATCCTCTGAGGTGTGGCACGCCGGACAGTGTATCGGCGATGGGGTGTTTCGGCGCGTCGAGACGGTGGTACCAGACCGATATCGCCGAGACCTATCTCACTGGATTTCCGCGGCCATTATCGTAACGTTCGGACGCCCGCCGACGAATGGCCCGCGCGAGGACGGTCGGTGGCCGCCCCGCTTCTCCGGTATGGCCGGTTTCTCCTGTGCAGAGAGCGCATTGCGGGTTCGGCGTCCGACCATGTTTCCATTTCACAGGGCTCGCCGATCGGCAATCGAACATCATATTCGGCGGCACCGAGGCCGCATTACCGAGAATTCATTGTCGGCTTTTCCCAACCGGTCTCCCAGCGGTTGAGGAAACGACGTTGCCCTCGTAATCTTCACTCGTACGGCGGACGTCGCGGGGTGACGCCGCATCCGTTTCTCCCGCACGACTCCACCTGCACCGAGGCGCCTGGTGGCGACATGTCGGGAAATGACTCACTTCCGGAGGTCGTCATGGCTGGTGATCCCGCTCTCGAGTGGCCGGCACGCGACCGGTCCTCGCGCGAGGACGTGGCTCGTCGGATTCGGTTCGGCATGCGCAAGCGTGAGACCTCACGGTCGTGGGTTCATCGTTACCAGCGACTGCTCACCGTCTCCGACGTTCTCATCGTCTGCGCCACGGTGGTCGGAGCCCAGGCAGCCCGATTCGGTTGGGGCAGCGGCCCGGTACTCAACGGGGTCAAACTCACCGCCGACGCCGTGTCATTGCTTCTCATCGTGGCGTGGGTCGTGGCGCTGCGAGTGTTCCAGACCCTGGACCGTCGGATTCTGGGTGCGGGGGCGCAGGAGTACAGCCGGGTGGTCACCGCATGCCTGACGGTGTTCGGCACACTCGCGATCGTCGATCTCCTGTTTCGCCTCAGCGTCGCCCGCGGATATGTGGCCGTCGCCCTGCCCGTCGGGACGGCCGCCCTGGTGCTGTCCCGCTGGTTGTGGCGACGGCGCCTGGTCTCGGCACGCAAAGCCGACCCCGACGCAGCGCGCGCCTACCTCGACCGGCTCCTGGTGATCGGTGAGATCCCCTCGGCGACAGCAC
>NZ_MVPX01000557.1:0-5478 GCF_002043085.1 Gordonia sp. i37
CCCCCGACGCAGCGCGCGCCTACCTCGACCGGCTCCTGGTGATCGGTGAGATCCCCTCGGCGACAGCACTCATCGCCCGCCTGATGCGCAATCCCGCGTTGGGGTACACGGTCGTCGGAGTGTGCTCCCCGGACAGCAGTCGGCTGGGACAGCCGGGCGTCGGGACATCGGTGCGTGTGGACGACTACGAGGTTCCCCGGTGGGGTGACTTCGACGACGTGGCCGCCGCCGTGGACGAATGTGGCGCGACCGCGGTCGCGGTGACCTCCGCGGAAGCTCTCGGACACGAGGCGATGCAGGAGTTGTCGTGGGACCTCGAGGGACGTGACGTCGAGATGCTGGTCGCGCCCGGCGTCACCGACGTGGCCGGGCCGCGGATGATGGTGCGACCGGTTGCCGGACTTCCCCTGCTCCATATCGACAAGCCGAGATATGAAGGGGCGAACCGCTTTCGGAAGGCAGCTCTCGACCGGTTCGGGGCGTTGTCGGCGCTGCTGATGTTGCTGCCCGTGATGGTGGTGATCGCGATTGCCGTGAAGCTGGATTCGCGTGGGCCGATCTTCTATCGCGCCACCCGAATCGGACTGAACAACGCGCCGTTCCAGATGTGGAAGTTCCGATCGATGGTCACCGACGCCGACACCTTGCGACCGCAGATCGCCGCCTTGAACGAGGGCGCCGGTGTGTTGTTCAAGGTGCGTGATGATCCGCGGGTCACTCGCGTCGGCAAGTTCATTCGGCGCTACAGTCTCGACGAACTCCCGCAGCTGTTCAATGTGGTCGGCGGGTCGATGAGCCTGGTCGGCCCCCGACCCCCACTTCCCGACGAGGTGGAGCGCTACGACGGCCGCGTTGCGCGGCGAATGCTCGTCAAGCCGGGGATCACCGGACTGTGGCAGGTGTCGGGGCGCTCGGACCTGTCGTGGGAAGAGTCGGTGCGGCTGGACCTCTCCTACGTCGAGAACTGGTCCATCATGCAGGATCTCACCATCCTGTGGCGCACCGTCTGGGCGGTGGCCCGCAAGGACGGGGCGTACTGACCGGGCACCGAAACCAGCACCGGCGCGCCATGACTTCTCGCCTGGCGGCTCGTTCGCACCTCGACGATCGGGAAGGAACCGCCGACTACGAATACAGATGACACCGGAGCGGGCCCCAGACCCCGAAAATCGCGGTTTTCAGCCTGATTCGGTGGAAGCTGTATTCGTACTCGCCAGGCGCCGAGGCCCGCGGCTCATGCCTCGCCTGTTTTCAGTCATTCGCGATGTAGCACCCGACCCGCGACCTGGGGTTTTTCCGTCAGGCTACTCGGGAAATGACTGAAAACAGGCGAATGGTCACTGCGCCGGGCTCACCTGCCCGCCGGACAGCACGCGGTAGGCATAGGTCGAGGCGATGAGGGTGACCGGACCGGTCACCAGGAGCCCGACGAGGCACAGGAGGGCGCCGACGAGGTTCAGGACGATCACCACGATGGCCAACAACAGCAGACTGCCGACGTTCTTCGACGTCAGTTCGAAACTGCCCTTGATCGCGTCGGTCGCCGACAGATTGCGGTCGATCGCGAAAGCCAGGGTGTACCAGAGCAAGAACGTGGCAATGAGCCCCGGGATGATGATGAGGATGAAGCCGATGGTCGTGATGACCCAGACGAGAATCGCGGCGATGAACACCTGAGCCAGATTGTTCCAGGTGAAGAAGTCCGCGAAGGACGGCTTGTTTCCATCGAGTTCGTTGAGCGCACCTCGGGTGAACGCCGCCTGCACGAGGACGCTGAGGATGCCGGACACGAGCGACCCGATGATCCCCTGCGCGTTGAGCACCGACGTGTCGTAGTGAAATCCGCGCGCCGCGCTGTCGATCAGGCCGACGACCACGAATGTGACGATGGCGAACAGAATCCAGTTGAGCGCGTTGGCCTTGTACTTGTTCCAGCCGTAGCTCAGAGCGGCGCCGAGGTCGAGCTGGGCAGGCGCCGGCGCGTAACCGGGCACGCCACCTGGCGGGTACTGACCGGCCGGCGGCGGGTATGCCCCTGGCCCGGGTGGCGGATAGGAGCCGCCTTGCGGCGCTTCGTATCCACCCGGAGGAGGTGTGTAGCCCTGATTCTGCGGGTCCTCCCCCGGGTACGGGGGCTGGTCGGGTCCGCCTGGCGTACTGGTCATGACACTCCTCGCGTTTGATCAGTGACTGTCAGCGACAGTGACACGGGCCCGGCGAGAAAGCAATGGTATCGACGAGAAATGCCCATGACGAAATAATCAAGAATGCGCCACAGTTGGCAGACCCTGGCGCCCTGCCTCGGCGACAACGAATCTCGTTCGCACACCTAAGAAATGACGGGGTGGGAGCAGAATTCGCACTAACCGGTACCGAGTATTTCGCGGCACTCATCAGTGGTGTGCGTCTGAATGCACTCGGTCCACTCGCGTTGATCGTCAGCCCACGGATGTTGAGGTGTCTGACCGGTGTTGGGCACCCATTGGTAGTCGTCACACACGATCGCTGTGCCGTTGGGGTCGGTGGCGGTGCGGCCGATGTCGGCGCCGATGCATGACTGGCCGATGGTCGGCGCCGCGGTCGTCGTCGGCGTCTGCGTCTGGGGTGGAGCGGGATTCGGGGACACAGCGGTGGTACCCGTCTCGTCCGTGGTCGGCGGAGCCGCGGCGGTGGCCGGGACCGAACTGCTCGGCGTTGTGGAGGCAGAGGCATACACCGTGACCGTCTTGCGTGGTGAGGACGGCGTCGACTCTGTCGGTGTCGCACAGCCGGACGACGCCGCCAGCATGATCGCGAAACATAGCGCGACGACGACCCGTCTCATGTGCTCCGTTCCCTGCCCATCTCCACACCGTAAGCATGACGACCGCCGGTCGTCACGACACGTCAGATGGCCGAATGGTGCGTTCATGGAAGTGAATCGACATACTTGTTCACGATGCGTTCACCCGATCTTTTCCACGCCCTCGTCCTGCTCAACCTGCTTTTCGCCTGCGGGCTGTGGACTCTGCTGCGCCCGACCGTGCGGGCGGCGGTGGCGTTGGTGGTGGTCGGCGCGGCCTGGCTCTACTGGAACAAGCCCCTGGAGGGGGCCACGCTGATCAGCCTCACCGGCAGGCACGGCATCACCGAATCGGATCTGTTGTCATTCGTCGCGGTCGGGATCGCGGTCTGGGCTCTCGTGCGTTCGCGCAAGCGAGCACCGCTATCTGGCGAGGATTGAGGCGGTGATCTTGGGTTTCCAGTCGTGGGTGAGCAGTGCGCCGAAGTTGTCCTCGCGGTTGGTGGCCGAGGTCCCCCAGTCGCGCACCGAGTAGATGAATGCGGGACCGCAGTAGCCGGAGTCGGCGGCGGCGCGCAACACGTCGACGATCTGTGTGGCCTGCTGTTGCTGGGTCACCATCTCGTTGACGCCGAAACCGACGGAGCCCGTCGACGCCCACGCCCCTTCCGGAATTGTCGGGGCACCCATCTCGGTGAGCCAGATCTTCTTCGCGGCGTCACCGTGCGCGACCATGACCGCCCGGATCTGTTGGGTTTCGGTCCATCCGTTGGGGGTCTTGCCGATCCCACCGGGAAACACGTAGGTGTGCATGGCCGTGGCGTCGAAGTAGTTCTTGGCACCGGCCGCATACATCTTGATGTAGAAGTCGGCGGCACCGGCCTGCGGGCTCATCCCGGCGGCGACGACCGTCGAGTCGGGCTGAACCTGCTTGATCGCGGTGTAGGCGGCCTTCAGCACGTTGGTGTACTCGGAGGGGTTGGCCGGGGCAAAACCCCAGAAGGCAGGGAGATTCGGTTCGTTCCAGATCTCGTGGTGGGTGATGTCGGGATAGCGCTCGACGAACTTCTTCATGAACGCACCCAGCGTCGCCGGGTCGGAAGGTGGCGCGTACATGCCGAGCGCGCCGGGCGCCGCGGCACGCCGCGCCCAGGTCGGGGTGGTGGTGACCAGCGACAGGATCTGCAGGTGATGGGCGCGGGCAGCATTGATGACCTGGTCGGGGTTGGACCAGTTGTAGGTGCCCTTCGTCGGCTCGATGCTCGACCAGTCGATACCCACACGCAGCCAGCGGGCGTCGGTCTTCGCGACGGCGTCGAGCTCACGGTTGAGGTCGGCGGCACTGAGGAACAGGGTGGCGCCGCCTTGGGCGAAACCATATCCGGCGGAGGGGGCGACGACGGCGGCTCTGGCCGGTCCGGCCGCACCGAGCGCCGCGATGATGATCGCCACGATCGACGAGAGCACGACCAGCGTGCGAAATGACCTTCTCGAAGCCATGAGTGTCTCCCGATGACGCCAGGTGGTGCAGTACCGGAGGAGTCTATCGAGGCGGCGGCCGCCTCATGGCGGGTTCGCCGGTCCGGCACACGCCGTGAGGATCGGCGGGTTCGGCTTAGCATGACCGGGTGACCCTTCCGGCGCTCTCGCGACGCGACGTGATGCGGCTGGCGCTGCTCGGGTCGGCCGGCGCGATGAGCGCGTGCGCGTCGACCGGACCTGTGACGATGCCGTCCCCGTCGTCGGTGTCGCCGGACGAGCGGCGGTGGGGCGCGTTCATCCCATCGGTGACACCGGCGCAGGGCGGGACACGAACCCCGCTGCAGCAACTGACGAATCTCGCGGGTACGGCACCGAGGTATGTGCATCGCTTCTGTGCGCTCGGTGATCCGGTACCCGTCGGCGACCTCGACGCCGTCGTCGCCTTCGGCGCCACCCCACTGCTGACGCTGGAGCCGTGGAAGCCCGACGGCGGGACCGTCCAACCCGAGTTCGCGTTGTCGCGCATCGCCTCCGGTGACTTCGACACCGAATTCGCCCGATGGGGAACACAACTCGCGTCGTGGGGAAAGCCGGTGCTGGTGCGGTTCGCGCAGGAGATGAACGGCACCTGGTACCCATGGGCGGTCGGGGTGAACGGCAACACCGCCGCCGACTATCGCGCTGCGTGGGCGAGGATGCGCTCGGTGATCGCCGACCGACATCCCGACAACGTACGTTTCGTGTGGGCACCGAATGCACTCACGCTGGGCACCAACCCTTTTGGGGAATGCTATCCCGGCCGCGACCAGATCGACGTGCTGGGTCTGGACGGCTACAACTGGGGTGAGGCACCCGGCCATCACTGGCAGCCGGCCGCCGACCTGTTCGTGCCGAGTCTCGAAACGTTACGGGCGCTCGATGCGACACACCCCATCCTGCTCACCGAGGTCGGATGTGCCGACGGACTCACCGCGCAGGACAAGGCGTCGTGGATCCGGGACTTCTTCTCCATCGTCGACAACCAATCGCGCGTCGAGGGTTTCGTCTGGTTCCAGATGGACAAGGAACGGGACTGGCGGTTCAACTCCACCACCGCGAGTACGGCGGCGTTTCGGGCGGGGGTGGCGGGCTGGTGAGGGGCCTGCTCATCCTGCGGACACTGTGGTTACCCCCGTTTGCCGGACATCGGTTAAGCGGCTTCGGTAGCCGCCTGG
>NZ_MVPX01000558.1:0-18356 GCF_002043085.1 Gordonia sp. i37
CATTCGCGAGCCCGGGACCGGGCCGCGATCAGCCACCACTACGACTTGTCGAACGCCTTCTACGCCCTACTCCTCGACGAGCACATGGCATATTCGAGCGCGTTGTGGACCTCCGACGATCCCGGCTACTCGCTGGCCGATGCACAAGCCGACAAGCTGGATCGGGTGTGCCGCAATGTCGGGCTTGACCAGCTGGGGCCGGGGGCCCGCCTCCTCGACATCGGATGCGGGTGGGGTTCGCTGTCGCTGTATGCAGCCCAGCACTACGGCGCTCGCGTCGTCGGCGTGACGATCGCCGCCGAGCAGAAACAGTTCATCGACGCCCGGATCGCCGAACGCGGCCTCGGCGATCTGGTGGAGATCCGTGTCCAGGACTACCGCGAGATCCCCGACACCGGCTTCGATGCCGTCGCCTCCATCGAGATGGGTGAACATGTGGGGCAACGCAACTACCCCACATACGCGAAGGTGTTGCACGACAAGGTGGTTCCCGGCGGCGGCGTGTGCATCCAGCAGATGTCGCGGCGCGCCGGACACCATCCGGGCGGCGGTCCGTTCATCGAGTCCTTCATCGCCCCCGACATGTACATGCGTCCGGTCTCGCAGACGGTCGGCATGCTCGCCGACGCCGGGCTGCACGTCACCGACATCCGGCACATGGGCCAGGACTACGTGCGCACCGTCGACGCGTGGTACGAGACGTTCGAGAAGAACCAGGCCGCCGTCATCGACCTCGTCGGCGAAGAGATGGCGCGGGTGTGGCGGCTCTACCTCGTCGGCGGTCGAATGGCCTTCCGCGACGGCCGCATGGATGTCGAGCAAATCACGATGCGCCGACCCGCTGGGCCAGCCAGCGCGTGAGAGTGCCGATTACCTCGTCCTTTTCGGGCTCGTTGAAGATCTCGTGACGCAACCCGTCCCAGATGATCAACGTCTTGTCGGTCGACGACGCCAACTCGTCGACGAGCCGGCTGCCGTCGGGGTTGGTGAGCGTGTCCTCGCTGCCGTGCATCACCAGCACCGGCATCCGCAGCGAGGGCAGCCGCGCGGGAAACGACTGCATGGTCGAGACCATCTCGGCTCCGAGACGGGCGGGAATCTTGCCGCGGTGCACCAGTGGGTCGGACTCGTAGTCGGCGACCACCGCCGGATCGCGGCTGATGCTGCCCGAGTCCAGGGCCAGGGTCGGCAAGGTGGGGGCGATCTTGCCCACCAGCTTGGACACCGCGATCAGCGGACCGGGCAGATCGTCGCCCGGCATGATCGCCGCCCCGGACAACACCAGTCCGGCAAGGGCTTCGGGGTGATCGAGCGCGTAGTCCAAGGCGATGCACCCGCCCATGCTGTGGCCGATCAAGAAGGTCGGCACGCCGTCGATCCCCGTCTCGGAGATCACCCGGGCGAGGTCGTCGGTGTACTGGCTGAACCGGGTGATGCGCATCCGCGCCCCACCGGATCGCCCGTGACCGAGGTGATCGGGAACGGCGACGAGATACCCGGCCCCGGTGAGTGCATCGACAACGTGCCGGTAGCGCCGGCCGTGCTCACCCATCCCGTGTGCGATGACGACCACGGCACGCGGCTCACCGACATCCGGCCGGTACAGGTCGTAGACGATCGTCTCGCCGTGCGCCCCGCGGAACTGCCGTTCTTCGACTGCCGACATGGTCACCCCAACCCGATCCGCGACATCACACTGCGTCCGGCCGATTCGATCGCGCCGAGCGGCTTCAGCGCCGTCTCACCCACCGCGACAAGCACTTCCACCCTGCCGACGACCTTCTCCAGACGGGCGACGACGTCGGCCATCCGATCTACGGTCGCATCGACCATGTTCAGGGTCGTACTCAGCTGACCCAGGGTGGAGTTGAGCGATTCGATCGTGCCGTCCAGGTCGGACAGTGTGCGGTCGAAGCCGTCGAGCGCCGAGCCCAGGTCGGTCAGGATCGTGTCGACCTGCTCGACGGTCACATCCGCATTGAGTGCGGCCTGCGCAAGCTTCCGGATTCGCTGACGCTCACCGGGACGCGCCCCCACCCCATGCACACCTTTGTCTGCCATGGCGTCATTATCGCTGTTCGCGCGAGGTACAGGGGGCAAATGCGGGCACCCGCGGCTCAGATGTGCACTGCCGCGAGTCGCTGGGCGCGTTCTGCCAACTCTCGTCGGAGCGCAATCGGCTCGATCACCGACAGCTCGATGTCGAACGACAGCCACCACAGGATCCGTGTCGCGCGCGCCCCGTCGCCGAAGCGCAGCGTCACGCGCACCCCGCCGGCTGTTTCGGTCGCGTCGGAGCCAGGTTCAACGGACAGGACGGATCCCGGTCCGCGCGTCAGGGCCTCCACCGATTCCGGTGAGCACGCGACCGTCACGTCGAGCGGCGTAAAGCCGGAGCGGAACGCATCCCTACGGCGTTCCCACACCTGCTCGAGATCGACGGAGTCCGCACGGTCGGCGGGCTCGTCGAGAAGGCGCACGTCTGACATCCTCGAGATCCGGTACATACGTTCGTCTCCTCGGGAATTCGCGACCAGATACCAGGTATCACCGGCGACGATCAGCCCGATCGGATCGAGAACGCGTTCGGCGGGGTCGGCTCCGGGCCGCTGGTAGATCACGGTAATCCGCCGGCCTTCGACGACGGCCTGTTGTACCGGCGGTAGCGCGACGAGGTCGTCTGCCGTTTTCACGAATCCGTCCGGGCGCACCAGGATTCGGCGGGCCGCGTCGGCCACCTGGCCGCGGTGCGTATCCGGTAGGGACGCCTCGAGTTTGCGTTTGGCGCGCGCCGCCGCCGGCGAGTCGATTCGCCCTCCGCCGGAGAGCAGGGCGATCGATTCGTGCAGCGTCAGTCCCGAGAGGTCCGTCCGATATCCCGGGACCAACGCGAATCCGCCATGGCGGCCCCGTTCGGAGTAGACCGGCACGCCGGACAACGACAGCGCCTCGATGTCGCGGAGCACCGTACGTTCGGAGACCTCCAGTTCCGTCGCCAGCTCGGCAGCGGTCATCCGGCCCCGTGACCGCAACAGCATCAGGACCGACAACAACCGCTCGGCGCGCATGCGAGAAGTCTGTCAGAAAATCACGACAGTAGATGTCAGGTTTCGCGGGTTCACTGGTCCTCACCAGCCCGAAGAACCCGAAAGGACCTCCGTCATGACCAACACCCAACCCGCAGATCCCCGCCCCTTCTACACCGCGGCCACCCAATGGGTCGGCGACCTGCTCGCCCACGTTCGCGATGATCAGCTCGACTCCCCCACACCGTGTGCGGACTTCGACGTCCGCATGCTCGCCCGACACCTCAACGGCACCGCCCAGCGGGCGGTCGCGCTCGCCGCCGGCAACGACGTTCTCGCCATTCCCAGCATCGACGAGCATCACGATGCCGCCACCTACACCAACGCCACCGACCAGGCCGTGGCGCTCTGGTCCGACGACGCGAAACTCTCTGCACCGGTACGTGTTCCGTGGGGCGAGGTTCCGGGAGCCGGAGCACTGTGGGGCTACGTCAACGAAACCCTGGTCCACGGCTGGGACCTCGCCGTGGCCACCGGCCAGAACGCCGAGACCGAGCCGGCACTTGCCGAGACCACACTCGCGGTCGCACGACAATTCATCCCGGCCGAGATCCGCGCCGACGACGAGGTGCCGTTCGACGCCGTCGTCGAACCCCGCCCCGAGGCCGGCGCCACCGAACGGTTGGCGAACTGGTCGGGCCGTGAGTCCGCGCCGTGGACGCGTGCCTGACGATCACGCCGTGCCTGACGATCGCGCTCTGCCGCGTCGAAGATGTGCGAGCGTAGACCTCATGTCCTTCGACAACGAGTACGTGCGGGCTTTCGCCGCGGCGCGCGTGGCTCGTCTGGCCACCGCGCGCGCCGACGGCACACCGCATCTGGTACCCATCGTCTTCGCGCTGGACGACGAGCGTCTCGTCACCTGCGTCGACCACAAACCCAAACGCTCCCAAGCCCTCAGACGCCTGGCGAACATCGAGGAGAATCCTCGGGTGTCGGTGCTCGTCGATCACTACTCCGACGATTGGGAGGAGCTCTGGTGGGTGCGGGTGGACGGTCACGCGGTCGTCGTTGACGCCGCCACCGAGGAGGGCTCGACGGCGATCACCGCGTTGGCGGGGAAGTATCCGCAGTACCGCGAGCACCGCCCACACGGCGCGGTGATCATCGTGACCGGTCTGCGCTGGCATCACTGGTCCGCGCAGACCGGCGCCGTCAGCCCGCGTTGACCTTGGGCATGATTTCTTCGGTCAGTCGCTTCAGATCGTCCATCGTCTTCGAGGTCGGGACATCCCGGAACGGCGGCCACAACAGCGGCATCGTCATGCCGGCGTCCCGGTACCGCTTGAGGATGTCCTCGATCTGCTGGGCGGTTCCGGCCAGCAGATTGGACGCCTTGCCCGCCGGTGTCTGATCGGTCGGCTCGTCGGTGATCACGAACCAGATCATGCTGCACATGTCGAAACCGTCCGGGAAGTCGTGTCCGAGTTCGTTGAGCTCTCGACCGATCTCGCCCTTCCATCTCGCGATGTCCTCCGGCGAATCCTGGATTCCGATCCAGCCCTGCAGTCCGTACTTGGCGATACGGCGCGCCGAACGTTTGGGGTCCTTGAGTCCGGAGAAGTAGATCGGCGGTCCGGGCTTCTGGATCGGCTTGTGCCCGAAGCCCGACAGCGGGAAGTCGGCGAACTCACCGTGGTACTCGAACAGGTCGTTGGACCAGATGCCCTGCATGATCTCGATCGTCTCCCGCACATGCCCGTGCCGGCGCGGAAACAGGTGGGAGACGCTGGCTGCAGCGAATTCCTCAGGCATCCAGCCACTTCCGATGCCCACGTTGAGCCGTCCGTTGGACAGGTTGTCCTGGGTGGCGAGCTCGGCGGCCAACACGCCCGGCGAACGGTACGGGGTATCGATGATGCTCATACCGATCCGCACCTTGCTGGTCTTGGCGGCCAGCCACGGAATCAGCGGCATTCCCTGGAACCACTTGCCGCGTGAGATGACCGGTAACCCGTTGGGTAGATCGGCCATCATCCCGAACGGATACTCCAGCTCTTCGCGGTCGGACGCCTCGGGCACGACGATGCGGTCGAGGGTCCACACCGAATCGAAATCGAGGTCCTCGGCCATCGCGGTGAGGTCTTCGAGCTCCTTGACGGTCACCTCGTCGCGGAAGTTGGGGAGATAGAGAGCGAGCTTCATCGGTCGGCTCCTGATCATTGGCGGTCGGTGGTCGCAACAGCGGTACACCCGCGACGCTAGTGGCGAATGCTCAACCCACCCTCAACGCTGTCTCAACAGATCCTCAACAGGTGGCGGGTCTACCTTCACCGACGTTGCGCCACAGTATCTTCGAGCCATGAATGAGCGGCCTGACGGCTCCACCGAGCCACCACCCATGCATGAGGCAGGGGTGCTGTGGGCTCCGTCGGCCGAGCGCATCGAACGCTCCGCCCTGCGTGCCTACCTGGACTGGCTGGAGCGCCGCGAGTCGCTGCGGTTCGCCGATCACGACGCCCTCCGGGACTGGTCGGTCGCCGACCTCGACCGATTCTGGACGTCGATCGCCGAGTACTTCGGTGTCGAGTTCTCGACCGGCCCGACCCGCATTCGCACCGCCGATCCCATGCCGTTCACCCGCTGGTTTCCCGGCGCCACCCTCAACTGGGCTCAGCGGGTGTTGTCCCGCGGAGCCGGCGACGACGTCGCGCTCGTGTGCGTACACGAAGGCGATCAGACACCACACGAGATCGGTTTCGCCGAACTCCGCCACTCCGTCGGCGCCTTCTCCACCTGGTTGCGGCGTCAGGGGGTTGGGGTGGGCGACCGAGTTGTCGCCTACCTGCCCAATACCGAACACGCAGTGATCGCGGCGCTCGCCAGCGCAGCGGTCGGCGCTGTATGGTCTTGCTGCTCACCCGATTTCGGCACAGATGGCACTGTCGGCCGACTCGCACAGCTCGAGCCCACGGTGCTGATCGCCGTCGATGGGTATCACTGGAACGGCCGGGTGGTCGATCGCCGCGACGTGGTGGCGCAGCTGCGCATCGACCTGCCGACGGTGCGACACGTGATCACCGTGCCGTACGTGTTCCCCGCGCCCGGCGCCGACACCGCGGTGCGCTGGGACGATGTCGTCAACGAGCCGGGTGAGCTCACCTTCGAGCAGGTCGAATTCTCACACCCACTGTGGGTTCTGTTCACCTCCGGCACCACCGGCTCACCGAAGGGGCTCGTCCACGGTCACGGCGGCATCACTCTCGAGAGCCTCAAATGGTCCGGTCTGTATTGCGGTGTGCGGCCCGGCGAGCGCATGTTCACCTACACCTCCACCGGATGGGCGCTGTGGAACATGCAGCTCGGCGCACTCACCCAGGGCGCGGGCATCGTCCTCTACGAAGGCAGTCCGAGCAATCCGGCCGGCGCGGTGTGGCAGGTGGCGGCGCGGACCCGCGCGGACGTGATGCTCCTCGGTGCAGCAGTCGTGACAGCCTCCATGCACAGCGAGGCCGCCGCCCTCCACGACCTCGACCTGAGCCGCATCCGGCAGGTGATGGTCAGCGGCTCGGCATTGGGCGCGGAGGGATATCACTGGCTGATGCGCACCATCGGACCCGAGGTACGCATCGACTCGACCAGTGGCGGAACCGATATCGCCGGTTCGTTTGTCGGGTCGAACGAATACTCCCCCGTTCGGGTCGGCCGCATCGGCGGCCGCCTGGCCGGGGTCGACTGCGCCGCATGGGATGACAACGGCGCGTCCGTTGTCGGCGAGGTGGGCGAGCTCGTCGTCACGGCGCCGATGCCGTCGATGCCGGTTCATCTGTGGAACGACCCCGACGCCGCGCGCTATCTCGACACCTACTTCGACATGTGGCCGGGCGTGTGGCGGCACGGCGATTGGACCACGGTGCACTCCGACGGAAGCGTGGAAATCCATGGGCGCTCGGACGCGACACTGAATCGTCACGGGGTTCGCCTGGGCAGCAGCGATTTCTACGATGTCCTCGACGGGATCGCGGCGGTCTCCGAGAGCCTGGTCGTCGGCGTCGATACCGCCGCCGACGGCGGCTACTGGCTGGGCATATTCGTCGTCCCCGCAACCGGATTCGACGTCACCGATACGCTCCGACATCAGATCGCCGACACGTTGCGCGAGCGGCTGTCGCCGCGCCACGTCCCCGACGAGATCGTCGCAGCGCCGGCCATACCGCACACACTCAACGGCAAGAAGCTCGAGGTGCCCGTCAAGAAGTTGCTCGCAGGACGCTCGCTGGAGCAGGCGATCAACCTCGCATCGGTCGACGATCCGGACGTCGTGCGGTGGTATGCGCGGTTTGCGAGCGAGCGGCGGGCCGTGTGGAACCGACCGGCAGCACCACGGTGAAGACCGCGCCGCCGGTGTCGGCGTTGGCCCCGGTGACCGTTCCGCCCATCGCGCGCACCAGACCATGGGTCAACATCAGCCCGAGGCCGTAACCGCCGACGGGCGCGCCGGCATCCTCGGTGTCACGGGCCCGGGCGAACGGTGTGAACAGTCGCGGGAGGTACTCGGTGGGGATCCCCGATCCGTCGTCGACGATCTCGATGATGACCGACTCGGCGGTGGTCGCTGTGCGCACCTCGACGACACCGTCGCATCGGCCGTACCGGATGGCGTTGCCGATGATGTTGAGCAACACCTGATTCAGGCGCCCCCGGTCGGCGAGCACCACGACACCGGACGGTACCGACGACACGAGCGCGACTCCCCGGTCGGCTGCGGAAGCGGCCAACATCGGCAAGATCTCGTCCAACGACTCTGCAATGTCCAAGGGGTGAACCGACAGCGGTAGCACACCCGCCTCGGCCCGACTGATGTCGAGGACGTCGGTGACGACGCGCAGCAGATGGTCCGCGGCGACATTGATCCGTGACAGTGCTTCTCCGCGACGCTCGGCATCGAGATCGAGCGTGGTGAGCAACTCGGTGAAGCCCGTGATCGCCTGCAGCGGTGTGCGCACCTCGTGGCTCACCGACGCCAGCAGATCCGACTTCGCGGTGGCATGGTCTTCGGCGGTCTGCCTGGCGATTTCGGCCTCGAGTCGCGCTGCTCGCTCCGACTCCGCGGCCAGTCGCTCGGTGAGATCGACGAGGTTGAGGACGAGCTTGGCCGGCTGACCGTCTCGGCTTCGGACAACCGAGATCGAGGTCTCGACCGGTCGAGAAGCACCATCCCTGCGATGCAACTGCAGCTGCTGACGCGTATGCGTGTGCTGCCATGCGACGTAATTCGCCGACCTGCGCTCCCGCTCCATCCCGTCCGCGGAAACGAGGCCCCCGGGGATCACCGAATCCAGTGCACTGCCCATCAATTCGGTTGGCGCGTATCCGCTGACCGCCACGAATGCCGCGTTCACCCGCTCGATCGTGCCGTCGAAGTCCAGCAGCGCCTGGCCCGCCGGATTCTCGTCGAAGGTCCGGCGGAACAGTTCTTCACTCTCGATGAGATCGCCGAGTAGTCGTCGGTGTTCGATGGCCACCGAGGCGAGGTAGGTGAATCTGTCGACCAGACAGCTTTCTCGCGCATCGGGATGATGCGGAGTGTCGTGGTAGACAGCGAAGGTTCCGACCGTTGTCCCAGCCGGATCGGCGATCGGTGACGACCAGCACGACCGAAGACCGGCTTGCTCCGCGGCATGCCGATAGTCGACCCATCGTTCGTCGGTGCGCACGTCGACGGCGATGATCGGGATGCCGAGGTGAGCGGCGGTACCGCACGACCCGGCGCGCGGTCCCGGCGGCAGGCCGTCGATAGCGGCGAGATAGGCCGCCGGGAGGCTCGGTGCGGCACCGTGTCGTAGTACGGATGCGTCGGCGTCCACGAGCAGGACCGAGCACCTCGCTCCCGGGATGAGCTCCTCGAGGGCACCGATGATCGCCGTCAGGGTCTCCGACAGCGGGGCGTCGGCCGCGACGAGCTCCAGGACCTCGGCCTGCCGCCGCACCAACACCGGATAGTCCGACGGCGACAGTTCGTCGTCGGGTCCCGGAACCCGGCTCCCCGACATCGATCAACTCGGCCCGGAGGTGGGATCGAACTGATAGCCCACACCCCGCACCGTTCGGATGAGTGAATCGGTGCTCGCGTGCCGGAGTTTGGTGCGCAACCGATGCACATGCTCGGTCACGGTCGGCTCTCCCAGCCACTCCCCCGACTGCCACACCGAATCCAACAGTTGGTGGCGGGTGAACACCTGCCGCGGATTCCGAGCCAAGAACACCAGGAGGTCGAACTCCTTGGCGGTGAGCATGACTCGCTCACCACTGACGGTCACCTCACGGCTGACGACGTCGATCACCAGCCGTCCGATCTGCAGCACGGGCGCGGACGTCGTCGGGCCGGCCCGGCGGAGCAACGATCGTACGCGTGCAGCCAGCTCGCCGGGAGAGAAGGGTTTCACCAGGTAGTCGTCGGCACCGAGGTCCAAACCACCGATCCGATCGGCCTCACCGTTGCGCCCCGAGAGGATGATGACCGGCACATCACGCGGCGTGCCGGCACATCCGGCGCGGATCGCCTCGAGTACCGCCAACCCACCCACGGCCCGCAACGACAGGTCCAGTACCACCAGCAGCGGAACCTCACGAGACATGACCTGCAGTGCCGATGCCCCGTCATCGGCCTCCACCACCGCATACCCGGCATCGCAGAGCTGCCAACGGACCACGGTGCGAATGCCGTCGTCGTCATCGACGACGAGGATTCGCTGCTTCGCCGATGGCACATCGATCACCCGCGCCGAAGCCGTACTGCTCGCTGGATCGTCCACGTTTCGAGACTAAACAGCCGGCACCGGCCTGTGCGGTGAGAACGGGAAAGCAGTCGGATGGGAACCAGCAGCACCCTGGGCACCGACACCCGCGTCGGTTCGGCGCGAGCGGGAATACCGCGCGCCTCCACCGGCGTTGATGCCATCGACGGTCCCAGAGTCTGCCCCGGGCCCCACCCCATTTGCCGCTTCGAGCGGCCGTTTGCCGAGAGGCGCATTGTCTGGGGCCGTCGCTCTCACAGAGACCGTGCCCGGACCGCCGACCAGCGGTCCGGGCACTGTGCTGTGGCGATGTCGGTGGTTCGCGCGGTCATCCCGGAATCAGCGACGGCACCAGAAATCGGCGCACCTTCTCCTGCAACCGTTTCAGTGCGTCGTCGGAGCCATCGGTCTGGCTGATGTAGGCGATCTCGATCTCGGCGATCCACTCGCAGAGCAGTCGCACGTCGACGTCCTTGCGCATCTCACCGAGCATCTGCGCTTCGGTGAGGATGGGAGCCCAGAGTTCGTAGGTGAGGTCGATGGCGGTTCCCGAGCGCCACAGCAGTTGCGTCGAGAGGGTCATCTCCTCCGGCGAGACGAGCAGATGCACCATCGGATCACGCCGACCACGGCGCACGTTGTGGCCGATTCCCTCGACGATCTTGTCCTCGAGTGTCCGGCAGTTCGCGATGTAGGACCGTGCGGGTTCGATGGTCATCCGCGCGCGACGGGTCACCGAGGCCATGATCAGACTCTCCCGGTCGGAGAAATGCCGGTACACCGTGGCGCGCGACATCTTCGCGGCACGGGCCACGTCTTCCATCGTCGTCTTGGTGATCCCGAATCGCTCGAAACACATCTCGGCCGCGCCGAGGATGGTGTCGGCCACCTCGTCGACCCCCGTTGCGGAGCCCCCGGTTCCGGAGCCTCCAGACCCGGACCCTGCAGCCCCGGAACCGGTCGCGCTCAGGACCGGACCTCGGTGACGGCGTCGGAGGAGGGTGCGCCGGACGCGACCGGACCGGAGGCGACCGCAGCTCCGGGCGCGAAGGCGGGCAGAACGAAGTTGCGCAGCATCTCACGGTGCGCCGGGTCATCGGGCCGATCGAAGTCCAGCCGGCCGACGAGGATGAATTGCACCAGCGCAATCCATTCCGCGACCTTGTCCCGGTCGAGGTCGGAGCGGATCTCACCGCGCTCGATCGCCCGGTCGATCACCGGTCCCCACATCTCCGCGGTGAGCCTGGCCGCGAGTCCCGAACTGCCGACCAGCGGCTCGGCCATCTGCATGTGTTCGGGACTGACCAGGATGCGAACCAGCGGATCCTTGCGCCCGCGATCGACCAGGTAGATCAGGCCCTCGACGAGCTGCTCGGAGAAGGTCGGCATGTCGAGGAGGAATTTGCGGGCCTTGACGAACAGCATCCGCGATCGGCGTTCGATCAGCGCCGCGATCAAGCTGTCACGGTCCCCGAAATATCGGTATACGGTGGGCCGCGAGACCCCGGCCTCGCGGCCGATGTCGTCCATGGTCGTCTTGGCGACACCGTACCGTTGGAACACACGCTCGGCGGCGACCATGATCTGCTTGCGGGCTTCGTCCACATCCTCGCTGAGGACGTTGCCCGTCTTCCTGCGCGCCACGTCAGCCTTTCGTCCCTGGTATCCGAACCTCCACGATACAAGAGACGCAACCTGTCGAATGTCTGCACACTCCCCACGCCCCCGACGGGGGTGAGAGGGGTGCCGATCAGCGCACCTTGGAGAACCTGGTGTCGACGTCCTTGTACTCGTCGCGAATGACGGTCTTGGCGATCTTGCCGCTGGGCAGACGCGGCAGCGGATCCTGGCGGACGACGACGTATCGGGGCACCTTGAAATCGGCCAGCACCTTCTCGCAGTGCGCGACGATCGCCTGGGCATCGACGTCGTTGGAGACGGTGACGATGGCTGCCGGGGTCTCACCGAACCGGTCATCGTGGGCGGCGATGACCGCGACCTCCTCGACGCCGTCGATCGCCGTGATCGCGATCTCGAGTTCCACCGGCGAGATGTTGATCCCGCCGGAGATGATCAGGTCCTTGAGGCGGTCGACGAACTTCACCCGGCCGTCGGAATCCATCACGCCCAGATCCCCGCTGTGCAGCCAGCCGTTGCGAAGGGCGGCCGCCGTGGCCTCCTCGTCGTTCCAGTATCCGGGCGTGACCCCGGGCCCACGGACGACGAGTTCGCCCTCCTCGCCGGGTTGCGCGGGTTCACCGTCGTCGTTGAAGATCGTGACCTCGGTGAAGATCGACCCGGTGCCACACCGGTCCGGGAACTCGAGTGCCTCGGAGCGGATCGTCGCGGTCGCCACGCCGCCGGCCTCGGTCATCCCGTAGATCTGGCGCAGCAGCACACCCTTGTCCGACCAACGCGTGAGCAGATCGGTGGGGACTGCCGCGCCACCGACGATCGCGGTCTTGATCGAGGAGAGGTCGGCGGTCGCGAATTCCGGTGCACGCGAAAGCGCTTCGAAGATCAACGGCACACCGAAGATGGCGTTGACGGAGTGCTTCTCCAACAGCGCCACGGCGTTGCTCGGGTTCAGTTCGGGCTCGATGATCAGCTTCCCGCCCAGCACGGTGGTGATGAGCAGTCCGTAGACCAGACCGGGAGTGAACGCCAGTGGCAGCACCAGCAAAGTCGTTGCGCCGGGCCGGAATCCCTCCTCGGTCAGGGTGTTCTCCAGCACGATCGACAACAACGTCCGGTTGGTCAGGATGACCCCCTTGGACAGGCCGGTCGATCCGCTGGTGAACAGCACGGTGGTCGGTTCCTCCGGCTCGAGGTCGACCCGGAACCGGTCCGCCTCGCCCGACCGCAACCGCTGCAGCTCGTCGTACCCGACGACGTCGAAGGATTCGCCGATCGCCGCGGTGTCCTCGGCGAGCTGCTCGAAACCGGGTGCCACGATCACGAGTCCGATACCCGCGTCGTCGGCGATCTTGCGCAGTTCGGCCGGCTTGTATCGGCTGTTCAGCGGGACGAGCACACCACCGGCCTTCAGCACGGAGAGTGCGGCCACCGGCCATTCGAGCGAGTTCGGGCCCAGGACACCGACCCGATCACCGCGGGAGATCCCGTGATCGTGGACGAGTGCACTGGCCACCCGGCTCGTCCAGTCGCGGAGTTGGCGATAGTTCAGCTCGGACTCGGTGAACACCAGCGCGGTGGCATCCCCTTTGGTTCGCGCCCACCAGTCGAGGGCTGCTCCGATTGTCGCGGTCATGTGAGTCTCTCTGCTTCCGCCCGGCGGGTGACCGGGGTGTGGACGGGGCTGGACGTAGTCTAAAGCCATTAGGATAAATCGGACACGGTTTTCGCTGATCCCGCTCTGTGTCAGCGCAATTCGTAGCGCACGTCGGTTCGATCGTGCTGGAATCCGAGGAGACGGCATACCCCGACGAGGTCGTCGTCGGTGGATTCGACGTGGATCTGGATCGCGTGGAGCCCCGCATTCGACGCCGCCGACGCCGCACCGAGCAGCACTGCGGTGATCTCGGAACGATCGCGTGTCTGTGTTGACAGATGACGCACCGGTGCACATCGCCCGTATTCCTCGGAGTCGAGTGCGACGAGCCCGAGATCCACCAGGCCGCAGATCTGCTCACCCGTGCGCAGGGCGAGCACCTGCCGGTGGGTGCCGTCGCCGCCGAGGGTTCCGGCCAGTGCGCGGACTTCGGCGGCCTGGCCACCGGACTCGAGCCGATCGGCATAGGCGAGCACGTCGGGGGCATCCTCGACCGACAGCGTGTTGAGCGACTGTTCGGGCTCGGTGCCGTCATGCGGCCGGATCAGTTTCCACACGCGCCGGGTGCGCGGGATGAGATTGCGATCGCCGATCCGCCCGGACGCCGGATGGTTCCCCCGTGCCCACGCCTGGACCCGATGGATACCGCTCCCGAGCCATCCTTCCTCGGCAGCCAGATTCAATCCGGCCTGTTCCAGCAGCAGAGTCATGATCCCGATGGACCGGAGGTCCGGATCGATGACGACGGTTGCGTCCCACCACTGTTCGCCCCGATCCACGAATCGGATCATCCCGGCGATCCGCTCGGGGTCCGGCGGACCGTCGAGCGTATTGGGGCGCGGGAGCATACAGATGACCAGATTGCGAACGTGATCCGGCTCGGCCGTCCGTGCCACGACGTCGTCGGGGTCGATGGTGTTGTACTCGGGCTCGGCGTCGTAGGCGGCGGCCCGATCGAGGAGTTCACGGAGTTCGGCGGCCTCCGACTCGTCGAAACCGTCACGCCATTCGTACTTGATCATCGTCGCACCGACCGGTTATGAGTTGTCGGCGCGACCCTGCGCGACCAGCTTCTTCGTTTCACGGCGAAAGACCTGATTGGCGATCTCGTTACGGCCCAACAGCATATCTCCTGCATCGGCGCTTCCCATGCCTACCTGCGAATGACGCAGCAGCGGGAAGTCCTCGTTGTGCAGCACGGCGAGCAGGATCTCCCAATTCTTGTTCCACAACCGATCCCACTTCTCCGGCGGCATACCACTGTTCTCGACCGTCGGAACGATCAGTCGCTGCTCCATCCTGGACTTCGTCGGATCGCTCGGATGCGGCCGGAAGGTCAACAGCTGGAAGTGATCCGGCTGTCGCAGCAGCGTGCTGTTGGGGAGCAGGAAATGCGTTTCGGTGACGTACTTGTCGAGATTGGCATCACCCGGATCCTCTTCGAGGAACCGGTCGATCGACTTGCGCGGCGCGATGAACCGGCAGTGACGACCGAAGTCCTCGAACGCCATCACGTTGGTGTGGATGATCTTGCCGGCGGTATTCGGGTGCGCGTACTGGATGTGGTAGCCGTCCAGGAACGCGTCCTGCATGATCTTCCAGTTGGTCGGCTCGTCGAATCCTGCCGCACGGAAGCACACCGAATCCTCGAGGCGATACTCCGAGAGGATGCCGTCGATCTCGGGACCGAGCCAGTCGGCGACGTCGATCTGCGCCTTGGCGTTGTCGACGACCCAGATGAATCCGTGGCGTTCCTCGGTGGGGATCTCGATGAGCCCGTGCTCACTGCGGTCGATGTCGCCGAAGGTCGAATCGCGGGTGATCGTGCGGAGCTTGCCGTCGGGATCGTAGGACCACCGGTGGTATCCGCAGGAGAAGATCCGGCACCGGCCCTTCTCGCGCTCCTCGAGCATCGCACCGCGGTGGCGGCACAGGTTGACGAACGAGCGCACGCTGCCGTCCTTCTGCCGCACGACGATGAGGTTGTTGCGCGGCATCTGCACGGTCATGAAGTCATGTGCCTTGGCCAGCTCCGAACTGTGGGCCACGATCGAGGGCACCCGGCCGAAGATGTAGTCGCGCTCTTCCTTGGCCAGGACGGGATCGGTGAACTCATCGGGTTCGAACGCGATGATCTCCTCGAATTTGTCCGTCGTCTCGTTGCGCAGCAGCTCGAGTGCACGGCGGATGCGGTCCTGGCGCGGAAGCGAAGTAGTCATGGCAGGTCCTCCGAAAGGGCTGTCGTAGGCCGGACGGGACGGGTGAACGGATTCGTCCCGCAGTCACCTAAACCTACAACAAGAAGGTTTATGGGGCAAGGATGGTGCCTGATGACGAGGTCGCCGGCCGTAGGGCGTCCGCACCTGGGCGAGGTGCGCCCACAGCGATACGACAGCCCGGGTGATACGGCCGGCGACCCGACATCCGATGCCGGTCAGCTCTGCGGGGTGAACCGGATCGGCATCCGCACGCAGCCACGCACCTGACTGGAGTGGAAGATCGGCGGATCGGATTCCACCAGCTCGTAATCGGGAATCCGACGATGGATCTCCTCGAGTGCGATCGTCAGCTCGATTCGCGCAAGATGCGATCCCAGGCAGCGGTGCGGGCCGCCACCGAAGGACAGATGCCGATTGGGACGACGGGCGATGTCGAGATCATCGGGGTCCTCGAACTCCGAGGAATCCCGATTCGCCGAGCACAACATCAGGATCAGCTGCTCGCCCTCCTTGATCTGCATGCCACCAAGGGTGGTGTCCCGTGTCGCGCGGCGCCCGGGGACGACGGCGGCCTCGATCCGCAGGATCTCTTCCACCGCGGTCGGGATCATCGCCGGGTCCTCGATGATCTCGCGCCGCTGTTCGGGATTGTTGACCAGGTGCACGATCGCCCAGGCCAACGATCCCTGGACGGTGTGGAGTCCGGCGACGAGCAACAGGAAGAACATGCGGTTCAGTTCTTCGTCGGTGAGCAGGCGCAGCCCGTCTTCCATCTCGACCTCGGTGTGGATGAGCTGCGAGGTGATGTCGTCGCCGGGATCGGCGCGCCGCTCGTCGACCATCTTCTGGAAGTACCCGAGCATCTGCATGCCCGCGATCGCCCGCGCCTCCAACGATTCCTGTTCGGTTCCACCCGGTTTGCCGAACAGCACCACATTGGTGGCGTCGGTGAACAGTGGTGCGTCCGACACCGGCCAGTCCATGAGTGCCAGGAAGATCCGGGCCGGCAGCTCGTGGGCGAACGACTCGACGTATTCGGTCTCACCCTTGTCGGCGAATGCGTCCAGCAGGTCGTTGACGACCTCACGGATGTCGTCGGACAGCTTCTTCATCCGGGCGGGACCGAACAGGGGCTGCAATGCCTTGCGATATCCGGTGTGCTCGGGCGGATCGAGTTCGATCGGGATGAACTTCCCGAATGCCTCGTTGGTCACCAGATTGTTGGGATAGCTGGAGAATGTCTCCGCATCGCGGAGCACCTCGTGGATCTCCTGATAACGCGTGACGATCCAGTGGCCCCCGTATGCGGTCGAATAGACCACGGGTCCCTTGGCGGCCAACTCGGCCGCCTTCTCCTGGAAGACGTCCACGGGTGTGGCGAGATCGGTTGCGTACACGTCGAAGTCGACGGTCACGTCCTCTCGCGATCGTTGCGCTGTCGTCATGACTGCTCCTCGGGGCTGTTGTCGGTGGGGTTCGCGACGTCGGTCAGGGTCAGCGCACGCTCCGGGCACAGTCCGACCGCTTCGGCGGCCTGAACCACTTCTGCCTCGGTGAGCGCGCGATCCGGGACGATCGGGTCGCCCTGGTCGTCACAATCGATCAGTTCGGGCGCGGCGCCGTAACACAGTCCGTGTCCGGCGCAGGCACTGCGATCGACCACCAGGGTCTGCGAATGCGTGGCTGTCACGGCCATCTCAGGCGTTCGGGTTCTTCTGGTTAAGGTCTTCTTCGAACCACATGCCCACGCGGTTGAGTGTTCCACCGTCGGTCGAGCCGATCGTCGCACCCGAGATGTAGGCCGAATCATCGGAGGCGAGGAACAATGCGACCTTCGCATTGTCGAGCAGTGACGGAGGACGGTTGAGCTTCAACGGGATCGGCGACACGTAGGGATCCCACGGACCGGCGACCTCCTCGTAGGACTGACCCACGACGGGCGATCCGGGCGGCATCAGGAAGTTGGGTGACATGCCGTGGGTGGGCGCCAAGGCGTTCACCCGGATTCCGTACGGGCCGAGATCCAAACTCAGGCCGCGGACGAAGCCGTTGACGCCGGCCTTGGTGGCGCTGTAGAGCGCGATGTCGTGGTAGGCCACCAGCGACGCCGCCGACGAGGTGGCCAGGATGGTGCCGCCACCGTTGGCCTTGAGCGCCGGGACGGCCGCCTGCGCGGTGTAGATGACGCCGGTGAGGTTGACCCCGAGGACGTGCTGCCAGTCCCTTTCGGTCAGATCCTCGAAGAGCACGCTCTCGCCACCGGCGACGGTGGGAACGCCTCCGCGCGAGACGATTCCGGCGTTCGCCCAGGCGATGTCGAGCTTGCCGAACTTCTCCACGGTCTCGTTGACGGCAGCCACGATCTGATCCTTCTGGGCCACATCCGCGGTGATCGCGATGGCTTCGCCACCCTGCTGCTCGACCAGCTTTGCGGTCTGTTCGGCACGGTCACCGTCGATGTCGACGACGGCGATCCGAGCTCCCTCGGCCGAGAAGAGTTGGGAGGACTGACGTCCCAGCCCCGAGCCGGCACCGGTGATCAGCGCGACTTTTCCTTCGAGTTTCATCGTGGGAATCCTTTGTTTCGAGAACGGACGAGCGGGTAGAGCGGTGACGTCCGCGATATCGGCTGTGACGCGCGCCACCCTGCGTTCGAATGTAGGCGGTTTTACATGAGACGTCAAGCGACATTTGTCAGCAGCTTGGAATCGCGTATGTCGTTGCGCGGATCTGTGTTTCGCCGAGAGCCAACCCCGGACGTGCACAAATGGAAACGGTCGGCCGTGACAGGGGACGTGCTGTCACGGCCGACCGGGTCGGAGGGTTGCGCAGCCGTATCGCTACGGTGCGTCGGGTACGCGTATTCGGTTAGTGGACGTGTTCGGTCACCCGACGTGTTCGGTCACTGGGCGGGCGCGGGGGCCGGCAGGTGGACGGTCTTGGTCTCGAAGAACTCGTCGAGTCCCTCGGGTCCACCCTCGCGCCCGACGCCGGACTGCTTGTAGCCACCGAACGGCAGGGG
>NZ_MVPX01000559.1:0-15151 GCF_002043085.1 Gordonia sp. i37
TCCACCCTCGCGCCCGACGCCGGACTGCTTGTAGCCACCGAACGGCAGGGTGAAGTCGATGACCGAGGTGTTGACGTTGACGGTACCGGTCCGGATGCGCTTAGCGACCTCGAATCCGTGCTCGACGTCGGCGGTGAACACCGCGCCCGACAGGCCGTAGATCGAGTCGTTGGCGATCGCGACAGCATCATCCTCGTCTTCGTAGGTGATGATCGAGATCACCGGACCGAAGACCTCCTCCTGGGCGATGCGCATGTCGTTGCGCACGTTGTCGATGATCGTCGGCTCCACGAAATACCCATGATCGAAGCCGCGGCCGCCGCCGTGGACGACCTCGCCGCCCTCGGCTTTCGCGGTCTCGATGTAACTCTCCACGCGATCGCGCTGACGCTGCGAGGTCAGCGGACCGAGGAAGTTCGTCTGCTCCCACGGATTACCCATCGGGATCATGCCCAGCGCCGCCTTGTACGCGGCCACCACCTCGTCGTGCCGGGCCCGGGAGACCAGGACTCGCGTCAGCGCGATACAAGCCTGACCCGATTGCATGCACCCGCCCATCGGCACGTTGGCCATCACCGTCTGCAGATCAGCGTCGTCGAGGATGATCGCCGCGGACTTGCCACCGAGTTCGAGCGAGACCTTGGCCACCCGGTCACCGGCGAGACTCATGATCCGACGACCGACGGCCGTGCTGCCGGTGAAGGTGATGTGATCGACCTCGGGATTGGTGACCAGTTGTTCGGACACCTCGCGGTCGGCGGCGAGAACGCTCACCACCCCTTCGGGAATCCGCCCCTCGGCGACCAGCTCGCCGATCACGTCGGCGAACACCGACGGCGACAGGCATGCCTCCGGCGAGGTCTTGAGCACCACCGAGCATCCCGCCGCGAGTGCGGGAATGACCTTGAAGGCGATGGTGCCGATCGGGCCGTTCCACGGAATGATCACGCCCACAACGCCGGTGGGCTCCTTGAGGATTCGGGAAACACCGCCATCGGCGCGGGTACGTTCCTCGACGAGCGCCACCTTGCGCGCTTCGGCGGCCACCGCGCGGAACAGGCCGATCGTCATCTGCTGGGTCATCGCACTGACCGGAAGGGTCACCCCGACCTCGACGATTCCGAGGGTGGTGAGTTTCTCGGTGCGCGCCTCGAGCCGGGTGGCGATCTCATCGATGACGTCGGCGCGCTCGGTGATCGGGGTGCTCGCCCACGTCCCGTCGTCGAAGGAGGCCCGCGCGGCATCCACGGCGCGTGCCATGTCGTCGGCAGTCGCGGCGCGTACCCGGGCGGCAGTGCGTTCGGACCAGGAATCGACGACGTCGATCCATTCGTCACCGGATGAATCGACCCACCGTCCGCCGATGAAGACCTGCTCGCGGTCCTCGATGGCCGCGAGCTGATCGGCGGGGAGTTCTGTGGTTGTCATGTGTGGCTGCTCCTCGAGAGAGATCGGTGCGAGGTGGCGCGGTGAACGGTGTCCGGCCACCGGCGACCGGCTGTCACGGCGAGGTGGATTCGGCCTGTGAAGCGGGTCACAGATGTAGAGTAGTAACCGAAAGCCGTTAGGTCAACAGCTGACACTATTCGTATTTTGTATCGCGCTTGATTGCAGCTCAGAGGCCCTACCGGCGCCAGTACGGCTTCGAGTCGAGGAGGACCGCGTGACGATCAGTGATCAGGAGCCGGATGATCAGGAGCCCCGCACTGTCGTCTTCCGTAGCGCCGATGGTGTCGGCGTCATCGAGCTGAACCGGCCACACGTCCGCAATGCCCTGGATCGGACCGCGCAGCGCGAGTTCGACGCGGCGCTACGGGCCGCCGAGGCCGACGAGTCGCTGCGCTGCCTGGTGTTGACCGGGGCGGGTGGGCGTGCGCTGTCGGCGGGGTGGGATCTCAAGGAGCTCGCCACGCTGCCCCCGGAGAGCGAGTCGGCACTGCTGCGCGAGCGCGAGGAGTGGTTGTGGCGATGGTTTTCCACGCCGCTGCCGACCGTGGCCGCGATGCGTGGGGCTGCCCATGGCCTCGGCGCCTATCTCGCGGTGTGTTCGGATCTGCGAGTCGGTGGACCGGGTACGCGATTTCGGATCACCGGTACGTCGTACGGATATGCCAGTCTCACATGGCTTCTGCCCGATATCATCGGGCACGCTCACGCCACCGACGTGCTGTTCACCGGTCGCGTTCTCGACGGGACCGAAGCGCACCGGTTGGGTCTGTTCTCCCGCTATGTCGCCGACGACGAGATCCTCGCCACCTCGGTGGCGCTCGCCGAGCAGGTCGCCGCACTTCCCGGCACGGGTGTTCGCGACGCGAAACGCCTGATGCGCGAACACCGCACGTGCGCGCTGCGAGAGCGCTACGACGAGGAGAACCGTCTGCTCGCCGCCGACCCCCGCCCTGCTCGCGACCTGTTCTGAGGTGTCCATCGCGTTCTCGGGTATCGCCTGCCGGCATACCGCTTCGGATGTGTCGAGGGTCGGCGTATCGACGGTGTTGGGTTTGGTCAGCCCACCGGAGGAATCTAGGCTTGAGAGGGTCTACTCGGAAAACCTACTCCGGGCAGATTAACCACCCCCGGACGTTCGGAAAGGAATTCGATGGCGCGCCCGTCCAATCCGCTGATCAGCCGTTCTGCCGCGGTCACGGCGTCGATCGAGATCATCGACTCGGAGGGACTCGACGCGTTCAGCCTTCCCCGCCTGGCCAAGCATCTCGGAGTGCGCGCCCCCTCGCTGTATCACCACTTCTCCGACAAGAACGAAATCCTCACCGAGGTCGCCCGCTACATCGCCGGTACGTCGGTGAAGCGGCCGCGTATGCGTCCCGGACCCGGCTGGCCGGAGTTCTTCGTCTCGCTGGCCCTGAACTTCCGACAATCAATCCTGCGGCACCGCAACGCCGCCCCGGTGCTGTTGCAGCATCTGCCGCGCGATCTGTTCGTCTCCACCTACGAGGAGACCGCGCAGTTCCTCCTCGATTCGGGTGTCCCCGTGGAATTGCACGTGCGCATCCTCGACGGGATGGAGACCCTGGCGATCGGCGCGGTCCTGATGGAGGCGATGCGCCGGCCCAACACCAAGTCCACGATCTTTCCCAACGTGGACAAGAACTCTCAGCCGCTGCTTGCCGAGGCACTCGCCGCCAATGATCTGACGCAGAAGCAGTTGTTCGAGGCCATGGTGCGCAGCTTCCTGCACGGCATCATCCGCGACCATGATCTCGAGCGTCCGGACGAGGCCAAGTCGGCCTGACGCCACGTGCCGTGGCCGGGCGCTCGGAGAGACGGGTGACCTCGGCGGTCGGCGTCGTCAGAGATCGAGGACGAGCCGCGGCGAGCAACTGCGCGAGACACAGACCATCATGCAATCGTTCTCGGCCTTCTCCTCGTCGCTGAGCACCGAGTCGCGGTGGTCCGGAACACCGTCGAGTACCGCGGTTTCGCATGTGCCGCAGGTGCCTTCGCGGCAGGAGAAGTCATGGTCGATGCCCTCCCGCAACAATGCATCGAGGACGGTTTCGCCTTCGCCGACCCGGATCTCCCGACCACTCTGCGCGAGCTCGACCTCGAAGGCCGCGCCGTCGGTCCCGTCGACGGTCTGGGCCTTGGGCGCAAATCGTTCGACGTGGAGTTCCACGTCCGGTCTTGTGTCGCAGAGCTTCTCGATCGCGGTGAGCAACGGTTCGGGACCACAGCAATAGACGGTTGTACCCACGCGTTGGTCATCGAGCGCGTCGGCGAGCGGCAGCAGTCCGTACTCGTCCTCGGGCCGCACTGTCACCCGGTCGCCGTACTTGTCGACGAGATCCTCGGCGAAGGCCATCCCCTTGCGCGTACGCCCACCGTAGAGCAGCGACCACTCCGCGCCGGCGTCGTCGACCTGCGCGATCATCGGGATCAGCGGCGTGATCCCGATGCCGCCGGCAACGAACAGATATGACGCCGCATTCACCAGTGGGAAATGGTTACGCGGGCCCTTGATCTCGACGGTGTCGCCCACCGCGAGCACGTCATGGACACGCTCGGAACCTCCGCGGCCCGATGGTTCACGCAGCACGGCGATGTGCAGGTGGTCACCATCGGCGACCGATCCGCACAGTGAGTACTGACGGATCAGGTCGGCACCGAGGATCAGGTCGATGTGCGAGCCGGGATCCCATTCGGGGACCCTCGTCGCGCCGTCTGCTCCATTGCTGTCTGCCGAGTGGCCGTCTGCCGTATCACCCGGAGCGCGTGTGGGGTTGGCCGCCGCCAGGGTCAACGCGACGACATCGGTGGCCACGACGTCCTTGGCGGCCACCACCATCGCGTGGTGCTCGTGAGAATTGGTGTGCTGCAACGAGAATTCCATTTCCTGTCGAGCGGTCACCCGGGCAATGAGGCGAGAGCCGCTATGTCGAGAAGTACACGGACTTGGTGGACCGATAGGGCGCGAGACCTTCCGGGCCGAGTTCTCGACCCAGTCCCGACGCCTTGACTCCCCCGAACGGCGCCGCGAGGTCGAGGGCGTAGTGATTGACCCCGACGGTGCCGGTCTGAATCCGCGCGGCCAACGCCAGCCCGTGGTCCTCGTCAGCGGTCCAGACGGTGCCCCCGAGTCCGTACTCGGAGTCGTTGGCGATGGCCACCGCGTCGTCGTCGCCGTCGTACGGGGTGATCGTCAGCACGGGGCCGAAGATCTCCTCCTGTGCGATCGTCGCCGAGTTGTCGACGCCCTCGAACACCGTGGGCTCGACGAACCAACCGAGCGGCTGGTCGGCGGGAGCCCCGCCACCGGTGGTGATGCGAAATCCGGCAGCGCGTCCGGCGTCGATGTAGCCGAGCACCCGATCCCGTTGCCGCGCACTGACCAATGGACCGATGGCGGTGGCCTTGTCGAGCGGGTCGCCGACCGGCAGGGCGCGCACCGTGTCGGTCACGGCGTCGACGACCTCGGCGTATCGCGAACGCGGTGCGAGGATTCGGGTGCTCGCGTGGCAGGTCTGACCGTTGTTCACCAGCGACACCTCCAGCAGATGCGCGGCGAACTGTGCAAGATCGGCGTCGTCGGCGACGATGGCCGCCGATTTGCCACCGAGTTCGAGCGTCACGGGTCGCAGCAGCGCACCGCAGGTGCGACCGATCTCCCGACCGGCCGCCGTCGACCCGGTGAAGGCCACCTTGTCCACGCCGGGGTGCGCAACCAGGTATGCGGCGGTGTCACGTTCTGCGGGAACGATGTTGAGGACTCCGGCGGGCAATCCGGCATCGTGTGCGGCATCGGCGAACACGTAGGCGTCCAGCGCCGTCTCCGGCGCGGGTTTGAGGATGACGGTGCACCCGGCCGCGAGCGCCGGGGCGATCTTCATCGCCGCGAGGGGTTGCGGGTAGTTCCACGGGGTGATCGCCGCGACCACCCCGACGGGCTCGTGTCGAACCACGGTTCGCCCGCCGAAGGAGCTCGGGCGCACGTCGGCGGCCTCGTCGGCACGGATCAGGTTAGCGTAGTAGCGCACCATGGCCGCGGGCCCGAACCCGTTGACCGACTTCGAGAGTGCGATCGGCATGCCGTTCTCGCGGCTGACCAGACGGGCGGTGTCACGGGCACGGGATTGCAACGCCGAGGCGAATCGCTCCAGTAGTTCGGCGCGCTCACCGCCGGGCATGGCCGACCAGGGGCCCGCCGAGGCCGCGCGCGCCGCGGCCACCGCGGCGTCGATGTCGGCGGGAGAACCCAACACCGCAGAGCCCACGGACTTCTCGGTCGCCGCCTCGATGACGTCGGTGACCGTCGAGGCCGACGACGGCTCGACCCATCGCCCCCCGATGAACAGTTGCCTGCGGTCGAGCACGGGCTCCGACTCCCGATCGGTGATGCTCACAGCACGTCCTCGTGGGCGAACAGGACCGAACTGACCAGCGGGGCCATCGGTCCACCGATGAACAACGACGTCCGCGCTCCATCGACCTGATTGGTCGAGGTACCGCGAATTTGACGGACCGCCTCCACGGCCAGGTTCAGACCGTTGACGAAGGCATCGGCCAGGTTGCCGCCACTGGTGTTGACGGGCAACTTGCCCTGTGGCGCCGTCAGGTTCTCCACCGTCATCACGCTGCCGGCCGCCTCGCCGGGCGGGCAGAGCCGATGGTCGATCAGCGCAGCGACGGCCGGACCACTGAAGTTCTCGTACACCTGCACCACGTCGACGTCATCGGGACCGAGACCAGCTGCGGTCCACAGGCGTTCGGCGACACCGGGTTTCCCGTTGTTGGCGGGACCGAACCCGGCGGTGGAGTACTGGGCGTCGTTGTCGATGCGCTCGCAGTATCCACCGGGGGCGCCCTGCGCACCGGCGAGCAGATAGGCCGGGTCCGAGCGGAGCTCTCGTGCCCGCTCGTCGGCGACGAGGACCAGCGCGACGGCGCCGTCGCTTTCGCGGGAGCAGTCGTAGAGATGAAACGGCTCGGCGATCAACCGTGACCCGTCGTAGGTGTCGGCGTCGAGCGGCCGGCCGTACCCCTGCGCGGTCGGATTCTGTTGTGCGTGCTGATAGGCCGCGAGCACCAGGGATCTCATGGCTTCTCGCGGCACGCCGTCGTGTTCGAGCATGCTCTGGGTCCGCATGGCGCAGATCTGGGCGGGCGAACCGACCCCGTGGGCCAAGAAGTGGGAACCGTAGTGGTATTTCGCGTATCCGAGCCGACCGGTGTCGGCTTGCGACATCGCCCGGTAGACCACCACGCACTGGGCCTGACCGGTGGCGATGGCGGTCGCAGCATTGATGAGAGCGGCCGCGACACTACCGCCGCCACCTCCCCACATCATGTTGGACCAGCGCAACTCGTCGATCATGAGCGCCGCACCGAGGATCGGTCCGTCGTTCGAACCCCCCGCGTAGGAGACGAAGCCGTCGATCTCGCGCGGGGAGACCCCCGCATCCGAGCACGCATCGAGAATCGCGCGAATGGTCATCTGCTGCTCGGTGTACGGCGATTCTCCGCGCTTGTAATGCATTTCGGCGACACCGACCACCGCGGCGGCGCCTCGCATCGACACACTCATCGTCGGTCACCTCCCTCGGTCTCGTCACGTCGCCAGCGCAGTAGCGGCCACGGTTGGGTCTCGTCGCGCTCGAAGAAGCCGTGTACCGGCTCACCGATCCGGGGTGCCCGGTCGAGGTCGTCGACGAGCAATCCGAGCACTCGTCGGCCGCCGGCATGGGGAAGTTCGACGAGCACACTGATGTAGGGCAACCGATCGCGCAGTTCGTCGATGTAGGGGTACCAGCTACGGCTCCAGCTGTAGACGGTGCCGCTCGGCTCGACGGATTCGAATTGCAGATCGAATCCGTAACACGCACTGCACACCGACTGGGGTCCCCAGATCCACGTGCGACAGTCGTGACAGCGTTGCAGACGGAGCTCACCGGCGAGCAGACCGTCCCAGTACTGCTGGTCGTGGCCGTCGGCGGCCGGCCCCCACGGGGGCGCTGCCGTCGTCATCGCGAACCCCCCTCGACGCTGCCGCTCGTCGGCGACTCGGCGTCGGCCGCAGTGAAGTTGTCCGCAGTGAAGTTGGCCAGGGCCACCGCCTGCCAGGAATCGTCACGGCGCTCCCAGACCGATCGCAATCCGATGATGCCGTCGACACCACGGTAAACGGCCTCGCCCACCATCCGATCACCTTCGGACCGGACGTCGACGATCTCGAAGCTCTCGACCTCTCGACGCGGAACCGTGACACCCTCGAAGATCGTGTCCAGGGTCGCCGGCGCGATGTCGGCCACCGCAGCCGCCATGTCGCCGGCCACCACGTGGCCGACGTGGCGCTCGTACAGTTGCCGGAAGTCGTCGATCTCGGTCACCGCATCACTCCTCACCGCCGACGTGGACGCCGGCACCATCTTCTGGCATTAAACCTTACGGAGTTAGTTTTACTGCGTCAACCGCGCCAGGCCGCGACCTCCTGGCTCCATGTGTGTGCTGCACCACATCTCCGACGAGAAGGGCCACGGGAATCGCTGGGCGCCCATGAACATCATTTCGGCTGTACATGAACATTTTTCGCGCCTGGCGCACCTCGGCGATCCACGATCAAACTAACGTCATTAGACGAGACAGTAGACATCATTTGTTGCATGTGGCATTGTGGCCGCCATGGAACGCGAAGAGAAAATCCAGCTGACCAAGCGGCTGATCGCCCATGTCGACCACGATTCGACCGATTACGCAGACGACCTCCTGCGGGTTCGGTTCTCCGTCTTCGACGATCCGGAACTGGCGCGCAAGGAACTCGCGGTGGTGCGTCGATTCCCGCACATCGTGGCCCATCTCGACGAGTTCGAGAAGACCGGCAGCTTCGTGACGACCGACCTGATGGGTACGCCGTTGCTCCTCGTGAAGCAGTCCGACGGCACCATCCGCGCGTTCTCCAATGTGTGCCGTCACCGCGGTTCGAAGGTCGAGTTCGCCGAGTCCGGGTGCAAGCGGGTGTTCAGCTGCCCCTACCACAATTGGGCCTACGGCAAGGACGGCGCACTGCGCGGGATGCCCCATGCCGAAGGTTTCGACGGGATGGACCGCACCGAGTACGGACTCGTCGAGTTCCCTTGCGAGGTACGCCATTCGCTGGTGTGGGTGGTCCCGACGCCGGGTGCCGACCTGGACATCGCCGCCACCCTGGGGCACAAGCATGATGCCGAGGTCGCCGACACCGGGATGACCACGTCGTATCAGGTCCGCAAGGAGACCTGGCGGCTCGGGATGAACTGGAAGATCGCCGTCGACGGCGTCCAGGACTCGTATCACCTGTGCCAGTTGCACACCAAGACGGTGTGCAACTACCTGGAGGGCAACATCACCGCCTTCGACATGGTCGACCGGTCGTGGCGGCTGGTCGTGGCGCGCAAGTCCATCACCGAGGTGCGCGACGCCGACCCCGACACCTACGACGTCCGTGATTACTCGTTGGCGAATTACACCGTGTACCCCGGCACCATGCTGGTCACCGAGCCGAACCATTTCGAGGTCTGGACCATCGTCCCCGACCCCGACGACCCGAATGTCTCGTACTGCACCATCCGGCTGCTCTCGCCGACGAAGCCGCAGACCGCCCGAGAGGAGCGGATTCTCGAGAAGAACTGGGATCTGTTGATGGAGACGCTGCACGACGAGGACTGGTTCGTCACCAAGACCATCACCGACAACGCCGCCAACGGCCAGGTCGACGAACTCATCTACGGGCGCAACGAACTTCCCGGGCAGGTCTTCCACACGATGGTCGCGCGCGATGTTGCCGCGCTGGCCGCCCCCGTGGGAGAGCCGGTCGCGTGACGCCGACGCCCTCCTCATCGTCGGCTGCGGCTCGGCTCCAACCCTCCTGGCAGGACCAGCTGCAGCCGACCACACCGGGGGCCGATGAGTTCGCCGAACTCACCGAAGCCGTTGCACTGCTTGCAGAATCGTTCACCCGGAGCGATCCGCCACCGGAGGTGGCCGCCGTGCTCGCCGCGCGCATCCGTGACATCGCCGCCGTGCTCGCCGACCACGAGGTCGCCGAGGACGGCCAGCCCGGCGGGAAGCTGTGGGATCGCCCCGGACGCGGGCAGATCCTGACTCCGGCGCTGCATATCGACGAGGTCACCGCGGAGGCGGTCCGTGCCCGGTTCACCCTCGGTCGCTTCCATTCCGGTCGCGATGCACTCAACGGCGGCGTCACCCCGATGATCTTCGACGAGGCGCTGTCACGACTGGCCAATGCGGGCGGGCGCCCCTGGGCGCGCACCGCACATCTGGCCGTCGATTACCGCGCTCCCGCACCGCTGCACCGGGAGTTGTCGGTGACAGCGGAACTCCTCGGCGAGGACGGTCGCAAGCGCTGGATGCGCGGGGAGATCCGCGACGGCACCACCCTGCTCGCCGAGGCCACCGGACTCTGGATCGTCCCACGTCCACCACAACCGAGAGACCACACATGACCGGTTATTCGCTCCTGAACGGGGTACGCATCCTCGAGGTCGCGCAACTCGCTCCGTCCTCGCTCGGCGGACATTTGGCCGACCTGGGGGCCGAGGTGATCAAGATCGAGACGGGCCCGCTCGGCGATCCGGTTCGGGTCGGCGGCAGTCGGACCATCGGCGACGACGACGGCCCCGCCTTCATGCATTTACGGTGGAACCGGGGCAAGAGGTCCGTCGAGCTCGATCTTCGTTCCGAACATGGCAAGCGCGACTTTCTCGATCTCGCCGCCCGCAGCGACGCTGTCGTGGAGGGGATGCGCGGCGGCTATCTGGACTGGCTCGGCCTGGGGCTGCCCGAACTCCGCAAGGTCAATCCGCGCATCGTCCTGTGCAGCGTCTCGGGTATGGGCACCGACGGTCCCTACCGGACCCTGGGCACCGGCGGCCCCGTATTCGACGCGTTCGCCGGTCTGCGCGAGGTCAACACCCCGACCGATGAGCCACCCACCGACGGGATGGCGGGTTCGCGGACCCCGCCCATCGCGATGTACGCACTGGGCGCCTACGGTGCGATGGCCCTGTTGGCGGCTCTGCACAAGGCCACGGCGACCGGCGAGGGCAGTCACGTCGAGGTCGCCGGAATCGACATCGCCGCCGCGTGGATGCCGGATCTCGTTGACGCCGAGCTGAATCGAGATGCATCGACGGCACGGTCCACGTGGCTACCCGACGGGCGGCTACCCGATTGGCCCCGTCTGGAGGCCTATCGCACCGCCGACGGCGAGGCCATTCTCTTCGGCTCACATGTCGAGAAGTTCTGGCACCACTTCTTGCGAGCGGTGGACCGCGAAGACCTGATCGACGTCGATCTCACCCACGTCGACGACGGCGCCGCCGACCGCGCGAATCTCGTCTGGCGTGAACTCACCAGAATCTTCGCCACCCGCACGCGCGCCGAATGGATCGAGGTCTTCCTCGAGCACGGCATCGCCGGCGGCCCCGTCAACAGCGTGCGCGATCTGCTCGACGACCCGCACTTCCGGGCGCGCGAGACCACCTACACCGTCTCTCATCCCACCGCCGGGCAGCTCGAATTCCTCCGGAGTCCGGTGCGGGTGCACGGCGAGAAATTCGCGCCCGCACTGCCTCCCGAGGTCGGCGCCGACACCGCAGAGGTCCTCGCCGAGCTCGTCGACCGCGGATGACCGGCGGTTCGCATCCCGAATCTGCGCAACCATTCCGCCCATAACCTATCTATGTTAGTTTTGAGCCACCTCATGTGAGTGGCGTCACACACAGCGGTCCGCCCGGACCCAGGCAGGAGCCAGCCCGATGAACCTCGCAGAACTCACCCGCTACTGGGGCAAGACGCGACCCACCCAGGACGCCATCGTCTTCGAGGGACGGACCCAGAGTTGGGCGGAGGTCGACGCCGTCACCGATGCCCTCGCCCGCGGGCTCGCCGCACGGGGAGTCGGCGCGGGCGACCGGGTCGGCCTGCTGATGCTCAACCGCCCCGAACTCGCGCACCTGATCCTTGCCGTCGTCAAACTCGGTGCAATCGGCGTCCCGTTGAACTTCCGGCTGACCGGCCCCGAACTGGTGCCGATGATCACCGACAGCGCGCCGCGCGTCATCATCGTCGAGGAGCGGTTCGCCGGGTTGCTCGACGTGGCGGCCGACCATGCCGACTTCGAGGTGTTCTCGGTGGACGGCACGAGCCACCGACCCTATGACACGTTGATCGACTCCGGGCGCGCACCAGTCGTCGATATCTCGCCCGACGATCCCGCGTTCATCTGCTACACCTCGGGGACCACCGGCGTGCAGAAGGGTGCGCTGATCACCCATCGCAGCGCGATGACGCCGGGAATCTCGCAGACCATCAGCTTCGGCTTCACCAGCTCCGATCGTGTGATGTGTTCGGCTCCACTGGTGTTCACGGGCTCGCTGCTGTCGATCTTCGTCCAGCTGGTCCTGGTGCCGGGGGCGACCATGGTGCTGTTGCGCGAATTCGATCCCGAGATCGCCCTGGACACCTTCGAACGGGAGCAGGTCACCGCCACCACCACCGTGCCGGTCATCTGGGAGCGGATGGCCGCGCTCCCCGACTTCGGACGCCGCACACTGGCCGAGTTCACCTTCGCCGGCACCGGCGGGGCACCGGTGAGCCCGGATCTTCTCGAGTTCTATCGAGAACACGGTATTCCGCTGATCCAGGTGTACGGACTGACCGAGGCGTCCGGAATGGTCTCCACACTGAGTTACCAGGATGCCCTGACGCGCCCCGGTTTTGCCGGTCTCGCGCTGGTCGGTACCGAGGTGCGGATCGGCGATCCCGGTACGACGACGCCGGCCGGCGAGGTCGGCGAGATCCTCGTCCGGGGCGAACACGTGATGCGGGAGTACTGGGCGAAGCCCGAGGCGACCGCGGCCACCCTGACCGACGGCTGGTTGCGGACCGGTGATCTCGGGCTCCAGGATGAGCAGGGATTCCTCAAGATCGTCGACCGCAGCAAGGACATGCTGATCTCCGGTGGGATCAACGTCTATCCCGCCGAGATCGAGAAGACGCTGCACGCGATCGACGGTCTCGTCGACTGCGCGGTGATCGGGGTCAAGGACGAGACCTGGGGCGAGGTGCCCATGGTGGTCTTCCACAGCGAGCGGGAACCCGCCGCGGTGATCGCCGACATCGCCGCGGTCTCCGAGGTGAATCTGGCAAAGTTCAAGCGCCCCAAGCACGCCGTCGCATTGGACGAGCCACTTCCGCGTACCTTCTCCGGAAAGCTCGCCAAACCGACGTTGCGCCAACGCTTCCCCGGCGTGCCTGCATCCGCGGTTCCCATCTCCCCGGTGTCGGCCACCCCGGTTGCCGTCACCCCGGAACCCCAGCCGCCGGCGCCGGTCGGGGGAGAAACGGTGACGGCGTGAGGGCACAGAGCCTTGCGGGACAAGGCGTCACGCTGCGCGCGGACGTGTGGCAGCCGGAGCAGACGGGCACACGCGGGAGTGTGCTGTTGCTCCACGGGGGTGGCCAGACCCGGCATTCGTGGCAGCGCACCGGTCGTCGGCTGGCCGAACACGGGTGGAGCGCCTATGCCGTCGACGCCCGGGGCCACGGGGAGAGCCAGTGGGCCGACGACGGGGACTACAGCATTGCCGCGCATGCCCGCGATGTCGTCGATGTTGCCGAATCCCTGTCAGAACCACCGGTTCTCGTCGGCGCATCGCTCGGTGGGATGGCCTCGCTGATCGCGCAGGCCACCAATCCCGGACTGGCTCGTGCGCTGGTACTCGTCGACATCACACCGCGCGCCGAGCCGGAAGGACTCGCGCGCATCCATTCCTTCATGCAGCGCGGGCTCGACGGCTTCGATTCTCTCGAGGACGCGCTGCACGCGGTCGCTGCCTACAATCCCGACCGCAGACGTCCACCTCGCATCGAGGGACTTCGCAAGAACCTTCGGCAGCGCGATGGCCGGTGGTACTGGCATTGGGATCCGCGCATCCTCACCCACCGCGAGAACAGCCCTGAACAAGCCGCCGCCAGAGAAGGTCACGCACGCGAGGCGGCACGTCGGATCGACGTCCCGACGCTACTGATCCGGGGCGCCCAGTCCGACGTCGTCAGTGATGCCGGAGTCCGCGAATTGCTCGAGCTGATTCCCGGATCCACCCACCTCGACGTGTCGGGTGCGGGCCATATGGTCGGCGGCGACGACAACGACGTGCTCAGCGAAGGACTGCTCGACTTCCTCGACACCCTGTGACACCCGATTTCCGGGATTCCCGTTTTTGGCCAACCCCGACACCCGAAATCCGGGTGCCCCACACCGATCCGAACGACGTTCGGGCAAGAGAGGAAAGATCATGACACGACTCGAGGGCAAGGTTGTCTTCATCACCGGAATCGCTCGCGGCCAAGGGCGTTCGCATGCCGTCCGGATGGCGCAGGAGGGTGCTCGGATCATCGGTATGGACATCTGTGACCAAATCCCCACCGTGTTCTATCCGATGGCGACCCGCGAGGATCTCGCCGAGACCGAGCGGCTCGTGAAAGAGGCGGGCGCGGAGATCGTCACGACCGTCGGCGACGTGCGCAAGCGCGAAGACATCGAGCGCGCACTCGATCTCGGGATCGAACAGTTCGGGCGGCTCGACACTGTGATCGCCAACGCGGGCATCATGCCCGTCATCGGCCCCGGCGACCAGCCGCAGGCCTGGCATGACGCCGTCGATGTCATGCTGACCGGCGTGTGGCAGGTCCTCGACGTGACCGTGCCCCGGCTGGTGCAGCAGGGCACGGGCGGGTCGATCATCATCACCAGCTCCGCGGCCGGGCTGACCAGCATGGGCCTCAACACCTTTGCCGGACAGGCCGGGTACACGGCGTCCAAGCACGGCGTCGTCGGATTGATGCGCCTGTACTCCAAGCAGCTGGCCAAGGACTCGATCCGGGTGAACACCGTGCACCCGACCGGCGTCAACACCCCGATGGTCGCCAACGCCGAGTACGGCGAGTTCGTCAACACCCACCCCGAGGTGGCCAATGACGAGGCCTACAAGAATCCGATGCCGGTCGAACTCATCGAGGCAGTCGACGTGAGCAATGCGATGGTCTTCCTCGCCTCCAACGAGGCGCGCTACATCACCGGGATCACGCTGCCCGTCGACGCGGGATACAACAACCGCTGAGCATCAGCTTCTCCTCCTGATTCGACGACGCTCTGCTACCTAATAGGTATAGGTTGACTGCGCACGAACGTCCACTCTCCCCATCCGAAGAGAGCCGAATCATGGTGACCTCAAACCGATCCCCCGATCCCGGTGACCCCGCGCCGCCAGACGCCCGTCATGAATGCCAGTCGGAGACGCTCGCTCATGGCCGCCGGCCGTAGACGCGCGGCCATGGTCGGCGCCGGGGCACTGGCCGCACTGGCATTGGTCGGTGCGGTCAGTGCGACCGCCGCCGCCGATCCGCTTGCCACCACCGGACCCGCACAGACCGACTGGACCACCGCACTGCGGCTGTCGATTGCGCAGCCCAACCTGGTGCCGCCCGGTATGAACGATCCGAACTGTCGGCCGTCGGCGGCACATCCGCGGCCGGTGGTTCTGCTCAACGGCGCGTTCGTCAACAAGTATGAACCGCCCCGGGTTTGTCGGAGGCTCTCGAACCTGTGAAGGATGAAGAGCATGGCAGCACCACG
>NZ_MVPX01000056.1:0-5498 GCF_002043085.1 Gordonia sp. i37
TTGCCACACCGGGGTGTATCGGGTCGGCGGGGGTGCGTCGACGCCGTTGGCCGCGATGTGGCGGTCGATGTCGGCGCAGATCGAGTTGTACACCGTATCGGCGTTGTCGAGGGCCGCGGTCAGCGTCGGTGCGAATCGCAGGTGCGAGTCCTTGCCGTCGATGAGGGTGCCGTACAACCGCATGCCCTCGAGTGCGAAGCGTCGCAGATCGATGTCACGGCCCCCATCGCGACCGGTGACATAGTGGTTGGTCTTCTCCCGGGCGGCTTTTCCGCCGGGATACTCCTGCGCCGGGGTGTCGTAGAGGCCCATCTCGGCCAGCCACGTCATGCAGTCGCGTCCACGGTAGGTGCGCGCGACCCGGGGAGCGTTGCCGATCGCGAGATGTACCTCGCGGCCGGCGAGATGGAGATCCTCGGCGATCTGCGCGCCGGACTGACCGGACCCGACAACGAGTACCGCGCCCTCGGGCAATTGATCGGCGTTGCGGTACTGCTCGGAATGAATTTGTGTGACAACGGGATCGAGCGATGAGGCGAACGCCGGGACGACGGGCAGTGGATAGCCGCCGGTGGCGATGACCACCTGATCGCAGGTGAGTACCTCGTCGCCGGCGTCGCCGCTCACGGTCAGCTCGAATCGGTCGTCGGCGATCCGGGACAGGCGCGTCACGGTGGTGTGGGTACGCAGCGGCGGCTCGAAGGTCTCCAGCCAGCCCGCGAGCCAGGCGACCACCTCGTCGCGGGTCATGAACCCGTCGGGGTCGGCGCCGGCGTAGGAGTAACCGGGCAGCCGGCAGTGCCAGTTGGGGGTCACGAGGGTGAAGTTGTCCCAACGGGTATCGGCCCAGGCGTGCATCGGTGTGTCGCGCTCGATGACGACGTGATCGATGTGTGCGTTGCCGAGATACCAACTGACCGACAGGCCGGCCTGGCCGCCGCCGACGATGACGACGGGGATGTGCGGGGGATGGGCGGAAGTGCTCATGGGAGCTCCGAACGATGTGGGGATTCAGGGGTGGGGGAGCGGCGGGTGCATGCTCAGGACTTCGACGACGGCGTCGTCGGCGAAATCGGTTGCGGTGACGGTGATCGCCTCGGCCGTCGCAGCTGCCGACGTGCAGGCGAAACCGAACGTGGCACGGACGCGTTCGGCCGCCTCACCGAGTGCGACGAGGCTGCGGGCGCGGAACTCGGCGACCGTGTAGTGGTGCCCGCTGCTCAGATGGTCGTGAACGACCAGCGACGGTGAATAGCATTCCTGCACACGCCCGTCCGGCCAGCGCACCGCGAAGGTCATCTCAGGCATGAGCGGGTTCCCGCCACGCGGCTGCCTCGGTGTCGGTGATGAGCCCGTAGGCATCGGGCCGTCGGTCGCGCAGATGGAACATGCCGGCGCGCATGGCGGTGAAGGTGGCGTCGATGTCGACCTCGGCGACGGCCATCCCGCTGCCGAGGAGGGTGGAATCCAGCACGTTGCCACCGGGATCGACGATCTTGGCGTTGCCGACGTACCGCAGCGAACCGAAGGTCCCGGACTGGTTGGCGGCGATCCAGAAGACCTGATTGTCCAGTGCGCGTGCGGTATCGAAGAGATTGAAGCGGTAGGTCCAGCGGTCTTCCTGCAGGTTCTCCGCCGTTGCGGTGCGGGCGGCCGGCCACGCCGAGAGACTCGCGATGATCTCGGCTCCCTGCAGCGCCATGATGCGTGCGGCTTCGGGAAAGGCCTTGTCGTAACAGATCTGCAGGCCGACGCGCCCGACCGGAGTATCGAAGACCCCATACTCGGTGCCCGCCGAGTAGGACATGTTCTCGCCCAGCGGTTGATGCACCTTGCGGTAGCTGCCGTAGATCCGATCCCCATCGAGAACGGCTGCGGCGTTGTACCGCGTGACCCCGTCCTCGGCGAGCTCGCAGAACCCGATCGCGATGAGCATGTCGCCCCCGATCGCCTGAACGCGCTTGATCTCCGGACCGTCGAGCGAAATGGCCGGTGGCAGTGAGCGACTGGTGGTCGCGACGGTGTCACCGTGATTGCCCAGCGAGGAGAGGTAGCCGCCGATGGCGGCCTCGGGGAAGACGAGGAAATCGACTCCCGCTGCTCGGGCCCGTTCGACGTGGTCGGCGATCACCCGATAATTGTCCTCGAGATCGCGGGTGAAGTTGGCCGCGACGGCGGCAAGTGTCGTCATGAGCTGATCCTGGTGGTGGGCATCGGAACCCGGCTCACACCATGTAGGTGGAGTTGATGATCGCGCCCTTGCGGGCGTAGTGGATGAGCGCGTCCTGCACGTCGAGCGGATGTGCCGGGATCACGCCCTCGATCAGGTCCTCTTCGCGACCGCCGTGCAGGGCGAGCCCGAACCGGCAGCAGAAGACCGTTCCGCCCTCGGAGATGAAGGTCGCCAAGGAGTCGTTGATGTTCTGTTCGCCGGGGAAGCCCGAATCGCCGGTGGTCGGGAAGCCGCGGGTGGCAAGGCAATTGATGGCGCCCGGCCCGTAGAAGTAGATGGCCGACTCGAATCCTTTGCGCAGCGCCCGGGTGGCCTGCAGGACGGCGACGAACGAGACCGATGACTCGTGGGCGATGCCGTGGACGAGGGTGAAGTACGATTCGCCGTTCTCCGCCTGGTAATCGGGGAAGATCTTGGTTCCGCCATAGATGTTGGAGCCCTTGGGAAGTGAGGGATGGGGGATCTCGGCGAGGGAGGCGGCGATGTTCTCGGTGATGGTCTCGTCGAATGCGGGCATGGCTTCTCCTGTGGAGACGGCGCCTTGGTGTGCGCGGCGAATGAGGGGGTGGGCGACGTTGCCCGGGATGTGAACGGGGATCGGAGTCGGCGTGGGCCGGTCGATCGCCTGCCACCAATTTCAGACCTCGAGTATTGCGTGGTGGTTACCGGCGGAATAAGGGATCGGCCGATTCATGTAACACGGCCGTGGGCCGACTTGGAGCGCCACCGATGCCTGTTCCCATGGTAGGCACGACCCGTGCGCCCGGACCTTGTGTGTGGGGAGAAACTAGGATATGCAACTATTGTAGACAGGCGAGCAGCGCCGAGCATGTGACAGCGTGAGGGAAGGAAACCGATGGCCGACGACGCGTCGATCCGTACGGAACGCCGGGGGCGGGTGGCCCACCTGATACTCAACCGCCCGAAATCGATCAACGCCCTCGACCACGAGATGGCGCTGACCATGGACAACGCGCTGCACACGTGGGCGAGGGACGACGCGATCGAGACCGTGGTGATCTCCGGGGCCGGTGAGCGAGGCCTCTGCGCCGGCGGCGACATCGTCGCCATCCACCGCGACGGCGCCGAACTCAGCAACGTCGACGCCGGTGGCGGCGCTCACGACGACCACGACGCCGCGGCGAGCCCGTCCGGACGCTTCTGGCACGACGAATACCTCCTCAACGAGTACATCGCGAACTACCCCAAGCCCTACGTCGCGATCATGGACGGCATCGTCATGGGCGGCGGCGTCGGGATCTCCGCCCACGGCAACACCCGCGTCGTCACCGACCGCACCAAACTCGCGATGCCCGAGGTCGGCATCGGCTTCGTGCCCGACGTCGGCGGCACCCATCTGCTCGCGCAGGTCCTCGACCAGTTCGGCACCTACCTCGCGCTGACGGCCGCACCGATAGACGGCGCCGAGGCGATCGCCCTCGGACTCGCCGACCACTACGTGCCCGCCGAGAAACTCGACGAACTCGTCGCGGCGCTCGCCGACCGGCCGGCCGCCGAGGTGCTCGCCCAGTTCTCGATCAAACCGCCCGCCGCAGGGCTGATCGAGCAGCGATCGTGGATCGCCGAGGCCTTCGCCGCCGACGACGTCGACGAGATCATCGCGCGATGCCGCGCCGTCGGCTCGGACTTCGCAACGAAGACCGCCGAACGGATCGCCGCGAAAAGCCCACTGGCCCTGCGGGTGGCGCTGCGTTCGCTGCGGGAGGCGCAGCACGACGCGACACTGGCTGATTCGTTGCGCCGTGAATACCGGGTGTCGTTGCGCTCGTTGCTGTTTCCCGACCTCGCCGAGGGTATCCGGGCGCAGGTCATCGACAAGGACCGCAACCCCGTCTGGCGGCCTGCCGACACGATCGACGACTCCGTGATCGACGCGGTCCTCGCGCCGCTGCCCGACGACGTCGAACTGACCTTCGAGGTCGAATCCCCCACCGGCGCCTGACCTTTCCCGGCACGAGAAGCTCCGCCGCCGAAGCTATTGACGAAGAAGCCATTGACGAAGGAGTCACCATGAGCACCACCGAACCGCAGACGATCCTGATCGAGCGCCGCGATCGCGTCGGCATCATCACCCTCAACCGTCCCAAGGCACTCAACGCGCTCAACACCGAACTGATGACCGAGGTGGTCGCCGCGGTCAAGGAGTTCGACGCGGACGCGGGTATCGGGGCGATCGTGCTGACCGGATCGCAGAAGGCGTTCGCCGCCGGCGCCGACATCAAGGAGATGTCGCCGAAGACCTACGCCGAAGTGGTCAACGAGTCGTTCTTCGGTGCGTGGGATGAGCTGTCGCGCAGCCGAACCCCCATCATCGCCGCCGTGACCGGGTACGCGCTGGGCGGCGGGTGTGAGCTGGCGATGCTGTGCGACACGATCATCGCCGGCGAGAACGCCGTCTTCGGGCAGCCTGAGATCAACCTCGGTGTCATCCCCGGCATCGGCGGATCGCAGCGCCTGACCCGCGCGGTGGGCAAGGCCAAGGCGATGGACATGGTGCTGACGGGCCGGCAGATGAAGGTCGACGAGGCCGAACGCATGGGTCTGGTGTCGCGGGTGGTGCCCACCGAGGAAGCGCTCGACACCGCACTCGACGTCGCGGCGACCATCGCGTCGAAGTCGGCGATCGCGACCGCGCTGGCCAAGGACGCGGTGAACCGCGCCTTCGAATCGAGCCTCACCGAAGGTGTTCGCGCCGAACGCGCGCTGTTCTATTCGACCTTCGCCACCGATGACCAAACCGAGGGGATGGCCGCGTTCGTCGAGAAGCGGGAGCCGCGGTTCACCCACCGGTGACCGCGACGCCGTCGCCGCTCGCGGGTCTCCACTGAGTTGGTCGTTTCCGTGCGAGGCCCGCGCCTACACTGGTCCTCACCACGAACGACACCCGGTTCTCGACATTGTTGGCCGACCAGTCGGCCCGAATCCTCGACCGCCGTCACAGCAATCGTGTTCTGAGTAGACACCCGGATGTCGCGATGGTGGCGGCGGGTCGTCGACCGGTCTCGGTGAAGGGGGAGATCACCGTCGCCTATGTGGTGATGCGGGCGGGACTGAGTGTGAGATCCAGTTCTGAACCCGAAACGTCCGCGTCTACCTCGTTGCATCTCAGACAATCCAAGTGCAGATCAGATGTTATCGAGGCCGTTCCCGAGGAGGGCCCAACGGACGGCGTTGGTTGATCCACCCCGGCTTTTCCGGAGAGCTCAGGTTGTGAGTGCCCCCTCCGGATTGAGGGTGCGCATGT
>NZ_MVPX01000560.1:0-6382 GCF_002043085.1 Gordonia sp. i37
GACGATTCGCCATACCCCATTATCGCAGCAAACCAACCGTTCAAGCAATTACGACGCGCGCCACTAGCGCTCCGTGTGAGGCCGGCTGTAGAGGCCCTGTGCGGCCGCAGCCGCAGCTGGGATGATCTGATGGCCTCCTTCGAGACTGACTACTCCTTGCGGTACCACTCAAATCACACTGATCAGTCGTGCGGCAGCGGCCACCGCGGAAGGCGCTCATGTCCGCTATCGCTGTTCGAGCGGCGGTCACAACTGGTTCGCGTGGGCGACGACGCACGCGCCGATGCGGATAGTTCCGTTCGGCGCTGGATGTGGTAGCGGCCAGCATTTCGGTGTCGAAAGAACTCTCAGTACTGTCACCCTCGTCCATCTCGCACCGGTGAGCCGCGTCCGGAGCATCACTCAGGCCGACGCGACTTCTGCCGACCCGCCGACCTTCCGCGCCGGCTGCGCGCGAATCGCCTTGCGGGTGGTGGCCGGAACCGTGGTGCGCGCGTTGGCGATGGCGCCGTCGATGAGCGCGGCGAGGAAGGGGACGACGCTGTATCCCTCGGACAACGGCTTCCATTGCTCGAAAACGCGTGCCGACGACGGGTGGGCGTCCATGTCTGCATCGGTGAACTCGGGTGCGGGCATGTGATCGCCGCGGCGCACTCGTGCCTCGCCGTTCCACTGCAGTTCCGAGGAGATGACGAACCACGTCGTGCGCCACAACCCGAAGGCTTCGTCGTCGTCGAATCCCAGTTCGTAGCAGGCGGATAGGAAGTTCTCGGCCTGGGACAGTGAGGGAATGCCGACGCTGGTGCCCTCGTGCAGCACGTCGGAGATCCACGGGATGTCACCCAGCTTGTCGTAGAGGTCCACCGACTGGCTCAGCAGTCGCTCCCGCGGGGGACCCGAGTAGCGCGACCACACGACGCGCTGGACGACTTCACCGAGCACCATCGTGAGCAGAGTGCTCTTGTTGGGCACGTAGTAGTACACGGCCATCGGTCGCAGATGTAGCTCGGCGGCGAGGTGGCGCATGTTGAGGGCGTCGACCCCGCCCTCGTTGAGAATGCGGATCGCCACGTCCACGATGTGCTGCCGTCGTTCGATGTTCGCGCCGTCCATCTTTGCCATTCTTAACGACACTTCGGTCAATAGCGAGTAGGACCAAGGTCCCGATACTGTTCATTTGACTAAGGAAATGCATATCAACCTGCAACTATCTCGGACGAATCCAGTCGGTATCGCACAGAGGCTCATGCGGAAGCGCGAAACAAATTCTCCGGAATGAACTCGATCACTTTCTCGATACTCGCAACCGCTGAATGATGATGCTGGCGAGCACGATCCGAGAACTACGAGACGTCCAGCTCGTGGATCGGCGGCGTGACACCAGAGATCGGAACCGTGGGGATCGTGACGGCTCCGTTCGCCCGACTCACTGCGCCATCGATCAATGCAGCAATGTGCGGTGCAATGGAGTACGTGTCGCGCAATTTGTCCCACTGCTCCACGAAGTGTGCCGCCAGGGGGCGATCGGTCAATTCCTCGGAGGTGAAGTCTGGTGCTGTGCTTTCACCGGTCGGCGCGCGGTGGGTCTGCGCGCTGCTCATCAACTCCGAGGAGACGAGGAACCAGATGGAGCGCCAGAGCCCGAACGACTCGGCAGCGTCGAGGCCCAATTCGAGGCAGGCCACCAAGAACTGCTCTGCTTGTTCGGGGCTCGGATGTGTCGGCTGTGCGCCGGCGGCCAGCAGGTCGGGAATCCAGGTGATCGACGAGAGTCGGGTGTACAGGTCCATCGACTGGCTCAGCAGTCGCGTCTGCGCCGGCCCGCAATAGGTGCCGCGGTCGAGGCGGTCGAGGGTCTCGGTGAGCACCATCGTCAGAAGTGCACTCTTGTTGGGGACGTAATAGTAGAGCGTCATCGGTCGTAGGTGGAGGTGAGCGGCGAGGCCGCGCATGTTCAGGGAATCGACGCCGCCATCATCGAGGATGTCGATTGCTGCTTGGACGATCTGGTGGATCCGTGACTGATGACTGAATGGCTCCACGGTCCGATTCTGAACCAGCGCCATACGATCTGCCAGTTATGGGCGATTCTGCAACGGCCACCGCTCGATCGCCTCGATCACCCGCTGCACCAGACTGAAACTGCCGGGCCACATGTCGATGCCGCTGAGTTCGTCGACGTCGAACCACGCGAACGCCGACGCTTCGTCTGCGCTCCCGGGTCGCAGGGACACGCCCGTCGGCATCGTTGCCGCATAACAGGTGCTGACGGCGTGCTTGCGGGGATCGCTGCCGAACGGGTGGATGGGCGCGGGCTGATCGTGCGCAAGCCCGAGATTCGGTGGGAACCACTCGCTGACAACGGGATACCGCAACACATCGAAGTCGATGGCCGCTGCAGCGTCGGCCTCGGAGTCGAAGGTGAACGTGTCGTACGCGTGGCGGACAAGGCCGGCGCGCAGTGTCTCGCCGAAACGGACGCGTCCACCGACCTGGCACCACACGTGGGTGGTCCGATCGGGGTCGGGGAACGGTCGACTGATGAGCCCGACCCGCAGCACCTCGCCAGTGGCGGGATCGAGGTCCACCGGAAAGAAGTCGACGCAGCAGATCGGCATCGAGCGCTGGATGGCGTTCCATGTTTCTGTGGACAGCCAGCCGTCGGTGGCCTCTGCGTCGGTCTTCTGGATCATTCGACAACTGTATCCGCGTCAGGACGACGGGAGGTCAAGCTCCCAAGCTTGCGAGCAGCTACCAGTGTCTCAATGGTCCGGCACACAACGCGCCATAGTTGATTGGTCGAGCGATCGGGTCCGTCAGCCTGTCCATTCCACCCGCTTCCGCCGGGCTCGCCGATGCGAGGAGCGGTGGCTGTATCCGTCTGCCAAACGAAGCGCGAGAGCCTCGTACTCATCGGTCACGTCGTCCCAGGTGTAGTTGTCGCGAGCGTGTTGCTGCAGTTGCGCGCCGACGTCAGCCACTTTCGATGCCGACTCCTCGACGGTCTGAATGCATTTGGCGACATCCTTGGAGTCGGAGAAGAACCAGCCGTGCCCGTTCAGTACGTGCTTGTTGAAAGACACGTCGTAAGCGACCACTGCCCTGCCGGCGCCGATCGCTCGTAGTAGTGATGGATTGGTACCACCCACTGAGTGACCGTGAATGTAGGAACAAGCGTGGTAGTAGAGGGAGTCGAGCTGCTCCTGGTCGTAGATGGCTCCCAGAAGCTTGATCCGCGCGTCGTTGTCCGCGATTGCCTGAATCTTCTTCGTGTACTCCTCCGAGTACGGGGCCGAGCCAACAACTACCAAAGGCTTGGATGCCGCCGAATCGTGGTAGCCCTCCACGATTTCCAGGACATGGTTCTCTGGTTCAAAGCGTGCGACAACCAGATGGTAGTCGCCAGGGGTGAGCGCCAACTCTGCCACGCGTGCACTGTCCATCGCCTCGATGTGAGGTGCTCCGTACGCGATGAGCTCAGTAGTAGCTCCGAACTGATGACGGTAATAGTCCGATATGCCCGGTGAGTCCGCAATTAATGCATCAGAAGTTCGCACTCCAAAGGACTCCGCGAGTCGATAGTAATGTCTTCCGGCGCCACCCCACTTGCTCCGCTTCCACTCAAGTCCGTCGACGTGAAGTGCTGTGGGAATACCGCGCAATCGCAACGCGGGAATGAAAGGTGAATTTGCTGCATTGAATACAATCGCAACATTGGGGGTCCGGCGCGCGATGGCATGGAGGACAGAGAGGGCTGTGTGACTGGGTGTCTCGAGCGCCTTCTTATGAATAGCGGGAAGGGTCACGCGCCGCATGCCGAGGTACTCGCTGCCGATCTGACTTTCGTTGCGGCCGTAAACGCTAACGCGATGACCGCGTGACACCATCCGTCGGCCCACCTCCTCGACGGCTGTCTCGAAGCCGCCGTATGCGGCTGGAACTCCGCGCGTGCCGATGAGGGCAATGTGTAGTCGACGGGCCGGCGAAGATCCGGTAGCTGGCATGAAAGTCATTATGAAGCCATCGGCCGTGATTCGCGAAACGAGACCTTCCATTCGATTCAATAATCGTCTGTTCGTACCAATCTTCGTGGGCATCAACACATCGACGTTCTTTAGCATGCGATAGCCAACTCGATGTCTTAGTCTCGGGCAATGCGCGGCATCATCCTTGCCGGTGGTACCGGCTCCCGTTTACATCCGATCACTCAGGGCGTTAGCAAGCAGCTGGTGCCGGTCTATGACAAACCGATGATCTACTACCCGCTGTCGACGCTCATGCTCGCGGGCATCCGAGACATCCTCGTCATTACGACCCCGAACGACGCGGCAGCGTTCCAGGGCTTGCTGGGGAGTGGGGACCAGTTCGGGATCAACATCACCTACGTCCAGCAGCAATCGCCTGATGGCCTCGCGCAGGCATTTGTCCTCGGTGCGGACCACATCGGAAACGAGTCGGTCTCACTTGTGCTCGGCGACAACGTCTTCTATGGGCCCGGACTTGGCACCCAGCTCCACGGTTTTGATGACCTGCACGGCGGCGCTGTGTTCGCCTACTGGGTTGCCAACCCCACTGCATACGGTGTCGTCGAGTTCGACGACACCGGCACCGCGGTGTCGCTCGAGGAGAAACCCAGTGAACCGAAGTCAAACTTTGCTGTGCCCGGTCTCTACTTCTACGACAATGACGTGATTGAGATCGCGCGCAACCTCCAGCCGAGTGCGCGCGGCGAGTACGAGATCACCGACGTCAACGCTCACTACTTGGCTCAGGGCAAGCTGGCAGTTCGGGTGTTACCCCGTGGCACAGCGTGGCTCGACACCGGCACATTCGATTCGCTGCTGGATGCAGGCAACTTTGTTCGCACCGTTGAGCAAAGGCAGGGGCTGAAGATTGCTGTGCCGGAGGAGGTTGCGTGGCGGCAAGGCTACATCAGTGACGATGAGCTCGTCGCCAGGGCTGAGAAGCTGCGCAAGTCAGGGTATGGCGACTACCTGCGTGGCCTGATCGATCGCGGGTGATTCGTCCAACAGGACTCTCTTCCCTCTTGCGATTGAGCGTCGGTGCGCGTCCACCCTGCTCGATCGTGGGCTTATCCCATACGGCCGGTTTCCGGATTGCAAATATGAAGTTTATGCGACAGAACCCCATTGCATGGATTGCGCAGGAGTCGAAAGCGCTGTAGTTCGTTTGGGTGAATTCTTCCGCCCGAAGCCCTCTGTCTATTGTTTCATCCACATTGCATCCTGCGAAAACGACGTGAATGCACCTGGCGCGTGAAGCGGACCGCCGCCTGAACCGAGCACTAAATAATATGCCCAACAGTGGATTTCGCAACGAGCGCTGGTGCATCCGACACGATACTCGAGACTTGCATCACACTGCTTTCGCTGGTGTTCTCGGGCCTCCAAATTGTGCAGAACCTGAGAGCAAGCTATCTTTTTCGTACATGTCCGAACCGGGCATGACGCTGTTGCAAGAAATCGAGATCACTTTGCAGGGACGTCGGTGTCTGGGGATGGGCTACATGCCTACGGTCGTTCCCGTTCAACACGACGGGAGGTGCGCACTATGTGTATTGTGAGCGCGTTCGGTTGGACTCTTCGGGGGAAGTTGTGACCGCTAATCGCGATCTGAGGATTGGTCGTCGGCCGCTGGCAGCGGGCGACGACAGTGACGTCCGCACGCCACAGTCATGGGTGCTCGGCTACCTGCGTACAGTCGCCTGGGGTGACTTTGCCATCGTGGTCGCATCGATCGCGGTGGCCCAGCTGGTGCGGTTCGGCTCCGACGATCCCCTGGAAGCCAACGGCGAGTTGGGTATTCCCGCCGCGTTCGTTTCCGTGGTGCTCGCGGTCGCTTGGCTGGCGGCGCTTCGTGTGTTCCACACGCTCGATCGCCGGGTCATCGGGTCGGGGCCCGACGAGTACAGCCGCGTCGTCACCGCGTGCTTGTCGGTGTTCGGCGTGCTGGCTATGGTGGATCTCCTGTTCCGGCTCAACATCGCACGCGGTTTCCTCCTAATCGCGCTGCCGGTGGGCACCCTCAGCCTTGTCACGGCTCGCTGGTACTGGCGAAAGCGACTCACACGTCAGCGCCAACGGGCACGTCACCTGGAGAAGCTGCTCGTCGTCGGATCGGTCGGAGCGTCCGCTCCTTTGGTCAAGAGACTGCTGAACACCCCGGCTCTGGGCTACGACGTGATGGGTGTGTGCCTGCCGCCCAGTAGGAGGGGCACACCCGAGGAACTTCGCATCGACGACCGCCACGTTCCCGTGTTCGGAGACTTCGACGACGTGACGTCGGCGGTCAAACACACTGGCGCGACCACCGTCGCGGTGACCTCTACCGAGGCGCTTGGACATCAAGCGATGCAGGACTT